>JANMKB010000523.1:0-1913 GCA_031371805.1 Blastocatellia bacterium
CCTGCACCGTACTGCTATCGCTGCCCGTTCAAGCTCACGTATCCCGAATGCGATCTGGCGTGCGCGAAGGACATGAAAGAATTGATTGAGACTTCTACGTCCGGCAACATCGCAGCATTTATGGCGGAACCGATTTTAGGCGTCGGCGGTTACATCGTGCCGCCTAAAGAATATTTCACAGAAGCCGTCGCCATCGTGCGCCAATACGGCGGCGTATTCATCGCTGACGAAGTGCAAACCGCCTGGGGACGCACAGGCGACAAATGGTTTGGCATTGAGCATTGGAATGTAGAACCGGAAATCATCACTTCGGCAAAAGGCATGGCGAACGGCTCGCCGATTGGCTGGACAATCGCTACGCCAGAGGTCGCCAATAAAGTCGGCACGCTGACGTTTTCTACGTTCGGCGGCAACCCCGTCACAATGCGCGCGGCATCGGCTACGATTGAAGTTATTGAGACTGAAAATTTGCTTCAGAATGCAAAAATTGTTGGCGATCATTTGCGTGAAAAGTTAATGGGCTTGCAGGAAAAATATGACGTGATAGGTGATGTGCGCGGGATGGGCTTGATGCAAGCGCTGGAATTAGTCAAAGACCGCAAGACCAAAGAACCGCATCCGCAAGCGGTGCTGAAAATTTTTGAGGAAACAAAAAAACGCGGCGTATTAATTGGCAAAGGCGGACTATACGGCAACTGTATCCGCATTGGCCCACCGCTGATTATGTCGAAAGACAATGCCGACGAATTGGTAACAGCGCTGGACGAAGCTTTGGCGCAAGTATGATCTCATCCACGAAGACACACGAAGGGACACGAAGAAGAAGAGAATACTATGACCGAAGAAAAAGAATTAATTTTCAAAGATGAAGTATTTGCGATTATGGGTGCAGCAATGGAGGTTCACAGTGTATTAGGTCATGGATTTCTGGAAGCCGTTTATCACGCTGCTTTCAAAGTAGAATTAGCGAATCGCAAGATTCCTTTTGAGTCGGAAAAACAGTTGGCAATTTATTACAAAGGCCGAGAATTAGACACAGAATACAAGGCCGATTTGATTTGTTATGGACAGGTCATCATTGAACTAAAAGCTCTTGACAGACTTTCGGGCAAAGAAGAAGCGCAACTCCTGAATTATTTGAAAGCAACCGGACTGCGCGTTGGAGTGCTAATCAATTTTGGCAGTCGCGGAAAGCTGGAATGGAAAAGATTTGCGAATTAGTTTATCCACGAAGGCACACAAATTTACACGAAGGAAAACCAGAATTGCCTGAAGCCGTTTTTGTTCTTTCCTCTTCTGTCTTTCTTCGTGTTCCTTCGTGTGGCTTCGTGGATGAGAAAGAAAAACCATGAAAACCCTAATCAAAAACGGTCGAATCGTAACTGCTGTTGATGACTATCAAGCCGACATCTTGATTGACGGCGAAACCATCACAATGATCGGCAAAGATTTGTCATCTGTCATTACCGACGTAGACAAAATAATTGACGCTACCAACAAGCTCGTCATCCCCGGCGGCATTGATCCGCACACGCATATGGATTTGCCATTTGGCGGCACTTCGTCTTCTGATGATTTTGAGACAGGCACGCGCGCGGCTGCATTTGGCGGCACGACTTCGATTATTGATTTTGCGGTGCAGTACAAAGACCAATCGTTGAATCAAGCGCTGGATGTTTGGTTTGCAAAAGCGGAAGGTAAAGCGACGACGGATTACGGCTTTCATTTGATCTGTACCGATTTACCGGATGAACGCTTGCCCGAATTAAAAACGTTGATTGACCAGGGCGTGTCCAGCTTCAAATTGTTCATGGCCTATCCCGGCGTGTTTCTGGTGGATGACGGCACAATTTTCAAAGTGATGTCCGTCGCAGGTGAAAATGGTGGCCTGATTTGTATGCATGCAGAAAACG
>JANMKB010000529.1:0-3241 GCA_031371805.1 Blastocatellia bacterium
CGGATCTGATCCGCAGTCTATTTTTTTTAGTTTTCAAATAATTTCGGATTCAATCCCGGAATTAATTTCACTGCGTTCTTGTAATACACTTTTTTCAAAACTTCATCAGGTAATTTGAAGCCATAAATCCGCCAGAACGCGTGGCGTTTGCGGTAGTATTCAATGTACTCATCACGCGTTTCGTAGACACGAAAATAAGCGCGATATTCGCTGACTTCGTAAATATCTTTGCCAAACAAAATCCGATCCTGATACTTGACGTGAAAATCGTAGGCCGCATACGGCTGCCGTCCAAGCTCCGCCAACACTGCCGCATTGTCTACATACACATTCGGATAAGTATCAAACAGCTTGCCCAGCCGCGCTAAATCATTCCCGTGATAGCCCAGGTGCGCGAGGATGAAATTTGTTTTCGGATTTTTGGCAATCATGTGATTGCGTTCAGTCATCAGCGTCTCGAACGTCGGATATTTTTCCGGTGGACGCGCGCGACCGGGAAATTGATTCAGCTCCAGCCACCGTTCGTTATGATTGTCAATCGGATCAAAAAATACGTTGGGTTCGGCGATGTGAATCAGGATCGGGATTTTTAGCTTCGCGCACATCGCCCAGACCGGGTCCCAATTCGGGTCATCAACTTTGACGCGCGCGCCGTTTTTGTATTTCAAATCCATGCCGAAATTTTTGAAGACCTTCAAGCCCTGGGCGCCGTTCTTCACGTCCTGTTCCAACCGCTTCGCCTGACGCTCACCGTAGCCCGGTTCGTTGATGTCATCAAACGTCATATTTGCAAACACAATAAAGCGTGTCGGATGACGTGTCTTCATCGCGGCGATCAATTTTTGCAGACGTTCGCCCGAACCTCCGCTCAGATTGACCATCACCCTCATGTTCATCGAATCCATGTCTTTGACTAAGCCATCCACATATTCCGGCGCGAGATTGCCGTGATGACTGTGCACGTCTACGAAGGGAAATTTCGAGCGATCAACTTTTGTTTCTTTGGTGACGAGCGAAGATTTCGGTTCGTATTCTTCGGTGGTGAGTGTTTTGGTGGGTTGTGCCGGACGCGGTTGCGCCAGTAGAGACGCCGCCCACAACAGTGAAAAGAGGGCGAGAGAGAATAAATTTTTCATCGGTTCGTTTTTACTCCTAAGATTGTGAAAGCGCCCCGATTTTTACATGGCGCGAAAATTTATGCGAGAGCCGCCGTGCAGTACGGTGCGCGGTAACGGTCTGGTGCGTCGTGAGGCGACCTCGATGAGAGTAACCAAGTCGCTCCGTAATTCACTATCGTGCCGTAAATTTCTGCACGCGCCAGTTTTTAATTTCGGCAACATACAGCGCGCCGGTGCTATCAATCGCAATGTTATGCACAAAATCCAGCTTGCCTGGCACCTTGCCGTAGCCGCTCAACGTGCCAATCACCTGTCCGTCCAGATTCAATTTCACAATGCGATTGTTCACGCCATCGCACATATAAATACAATTTTCTTTGGCAGAATATGTGATCCCCCACGGCGCACCAATGTCTGTCCATTTGCCGAGGAATTTTCCATTCGTATCAAAGATTTGAATGCGCTGATTCAGACGATCCGCGACATACAGATGTTCCTGCGCATCAAAACACACATCATGCACGAGATTGAATTCGCCATTGCCTGTGCCTTTTTTACCCCAATGCGTGATGTATTCGCCGTCCTTGTTGAATTTAATGACGCGCGCATTCGCGTAGCCATCCGAGATATAAATATTGCCCTGTTTGTCGAACGCAATTCCGGTCGGTTCATTGAACGCATCCTTGCTGTCGTTGTTGCCTGGCGTGCCTTGCCGATTGCCGAGAGTCATCAGCACACGCCCGTCAGTATTGCACTTGAAGACAATGTGGCCTTTGACATCAATCAGCCAGATATTGCCTTCGGGGTCAATGCGAATGCCGTGCGACGAGACAATTTTGATGTCCGGCCACGCCTGCAAAAATTTGCCCTCGCGGTCGAATTGCAGCACCGGATGTGCGCCGCGAGTGAAGACCCAAACATTGTCCTGCTTGTCCGTCGCGACGCCCGAAGTCTCACCAAAATTCCACCCCTTCGGCAGCTTCGCCCAATCTTTTACAAGTTGATGCGCGAGCGGCGGCCCGGATTTGAGTTGCGCAAAAACTGGCGGCAAAATTACGAGTGCGAGAAATAACGAGATGACGTGATATTTGGTAGGCATAAAGATTTCCTTTCGGGTCTGGGACAGCAGGCGTCTCGCCTGCTGAGCGAGCGCGTGAAACGCCGCTTGCTCTCGTTGTGAGAGGGTCGTTTTCTTTTCACTGTATTCGCTCGCCACGCGGTTCGCATCGCTGCGCTCCCAGCCGCAGACAAAAAATCACGGCGCGTGATATTCGGTACTAAAGAAGAATCATCAATGTTTTCAGGGTCATGATAATTATTTTATAATAGTGCTAAGACTGTCAGCGGCTTCAGGCTTAGCACTATACTTCCAGCCTGAATTGATCACGCACGCTCCAGGCGCGTAGCTGCGTCACTGTCGAAGGATGTGACAGCGATCTTTCCGCAGATGAATTGGCGGTACAGGGCGGCGAGTATAACATGGGCGCATTTGACTGCCGTTGCCCCCAGGGGTTTTCCTGAAAAAAATGAAGGTGTCGCTGCCTGTCTAACTGCTACCTGCCTCAGGCTTGACAGGTCTGATCCCTTCCGTTAGGGTGACAAACATTAGCTTACAACTTAGAAAGTCCTCGTTGGAATTTTGCTTAGAAAGGAGAAACGTGATGCTTGAAATTCTGTTTGTCGTAGGAATCCTGATAATGATCGGTGGCGGGATCAAAATGTATTTTGACAAGAAGAAAAACTCCGGCTCAGGGAAATAGGCGACCGAGGCCGCAGAGCCGCAGCGCTGCCCCCCGATTCGCTGCTTCGTGTTCACGATTCAGACCTACCCCTGAAACCAGAAGAATACGGTAAGCCCTACCATCACGAGTCCTGTTACAAGTACGGTCATAGACAGCAGCCGATTGGGTCGTCCGAAAATAACCTGCCACAGCCCGGCGCTCAGACTCGTAATTCCAATCACGAGTACCAGTCCGAGAATACCAAAGATCATCCCCGCCTCACGTGGTGTCCCTGTAAATGCGGTGGTTAAGCCTCTGCCACGTTCGCGCATGATATTGGCGATGACCAGGATCAGATACGCCATTCCTGCCGACAGGCCTGCGCCGATTATGACCAACGCC
>JANMKB010000256.1:0-29220 GCA_031371805.1 Blastocatellia bacterium
AAGGTTCCGCGCAATGGTCGTTGATCTGAATCATAAAAATTCCGCGCATAAGAAAGCCCCAGCAATGTTCCGTCGAAGTAACCGAAATGCGGCGTCAATTCCCGCAACACCCACATGCCAAATAATTGCAGCGCGTGCAAAGTATGATTGATGTGATATTCGTCGAGCAGTTCCATTTCCTGCACACCAATGGCCGACAACATCGTGAGTGACGCGACGCGCTGGGGTGCAATATCGGCCAGGCTCAGCGCCACGCCACCGCCCATACTGTAGCCGACAAAATGGGCGCGTTGAATTTTCAGCTTGTCCAATAATTCCAGCACATAATGGGAGTGGGCGCGAAACGAATAATCGGGAATGGTATGCGTTGAATTTCCGAAGCCAGGCAAGTCAGGCGCGATGATGCGATATTGTTCTTTTAGTTCAAGCGCGAGGGAGGAAAAATCATCGCTCTCGCCAGGGCTGCCGTGCAATAACACAATGACCGGGCGCGAGTTATTTTGCTCCGACGCAAAGGTTTGGTAGGCGAGGTTGATCGTTTCGGGCAGGCGACGGTTATTTCTCACGGCTGAAACTTTGACCACATTTTCGTCGCTGGCAATAATCCCGTCCGGATACATCCAGCGCACCACATGAGAAGCCAGCAACAAAAGTAAATACGCCGCCGCTAAACCCCAAAGCCAGTGGCGCAATTTCGTCTTGAATATTTTCTGGCTCAGGCTCATCGAAACAACTCAATAACAGGTGGAAAGATATTTTGCCTAACGCGTCAAAATAGTAACAAAACTCCGATTCATTTCCTATGATCCTGAATATTTCGCCCCACTTACAAAACAAGTGAGAGTCGCGGTGGGCGCGAAACCAGCCGCCCGAATAAATGGCGCGGTGCCTTGCGATGTTCCAGCGTGGACGGTGCGACGCCCAGTTCCTGTTCCGAGACAAAGCCCTGAACTTGCAGCATCAATCCGATTAACGCCTGATGATGAACGGTGTGACTCAACAGGAATTGAAGTTCTCTGCGTAGTGACGAAACGCTCCAATAGGGCGAATCCTGTTTCACCCACAACGTCGCCTGCTCTTCGCCGAACGATAATTTCCAGAGTCCTTCGGTCAGGGCTTCAATTCTTTCCATTGCGCGGGTGCGATCCGTTTCCAGTAATTGATTACGCTCCCGCTGATCGTAATCAATTTTGTTATTTTTCATCCCGCGCAAAAAGCACTGATAAAAATCCAGACAATGGCGAAACTGAGCGCCCACGCTGCTGGCCAGTGTCGGCGCAGTAATTTCAGCAAAGAGCCGATCACCCATTTGCGCAATTAATTTTTGGCTTTGCCGCAGCACTTTGATGTTCTCAGCAATCAGGATTTCAGTCGCCGGGTTGGTTCGTAAATCGTCGTTTGACATGCTGTCTCCATTCCCTGCCGTGGCTTCACGCAGGCTGGCACGGATTATTTTTCTGCGCATTTAATCCGTGCCAATCCGGGTTAAGCGGTGGCGCAAATTCGTTCTGAACTGGAATAAATTTATTACTCACTGCCGCGTGTAATTTTTTTGCGAGGACCTTGCGGTCGCTCTCAGCTATCGCTTCATCACCAAATCGCACCGTAGCCCAACAGCCTGGCAATTGAAAAAAGCCGAAAAGATGCGGCAAAAAACCCATCTCGCCCCACCAGCAAACCGATTGCGAGGCGGGCAACTCATTGGCCGGAACCTGATAGCTCAGGCGGGCATACGAAACCGCTTTGCGCGCCTTCACCACCGGTTCAAGCAAAGCTGATTTGAACGGCAAGAGCTGGCTGCCATCGGTCGTCGTCCCTTCAGGAAACAGCATGATGCTGTGGCCTGCCTGCAATTCTTTTTCAAGCAAAGCATTCACCCGCAAAATATCGCGGGGCCGCTTTCGCTCAATAAAGATCGTGTTCATGCTGCGACAGAGCAACCCGATCACAGGCCAGTTGGCGACCTCGCTTTTGGCGATAAAGACACAATCAAGCTGTGCCGCGAGCACGATAATGTCCAGATAGCTCAGATGATTTGCCACCAGAAAAAATGGTGTCACAGGTACAATTCCCTGCGTCTCAATTTTTATTCCCAGCACAGCAACAATTGTTTTCGCCCAGGTACGAAAACCCAGATTGCGCCAGAATCTGGTTGCTCGGGTTGAAAAAAATACGCACGGCAAACCACCCAACCACAGCGCATAAAAACTGATGGTAATAAAACTAAAGAGAAACGTTTTGGTGCTGGCTCGCAGAATTCGCATAAGATATTTATCCACCCGGTACCGCAGGTAATACTGACTTTAAGCGCCAGAAAAAATTAATTGCCGGGCTGTTTCGTTAAGGTGCAGCAAATCAAAAATTACAAAATAATCAATCGTCTTGAACGCACGATCCAGCGCGGGCGGCCCACAGGCTTTTGCGCCAAATCGTAAGTAAGTTTTGAATAATTTAGGAATTTTAACTTCAGGAAGATCAGCTTGATTTTCATCTTCCCTTTCACAGGCCAAGCCGGGTTTGGGCGGGACAAAAAAGCCCTCATGCAAATGTCCGTTGAGTTTTAATTGGCGCGTGAGTCTCCACCCTTCGCACGGGCTTTGACTGGTGAGCGAACAACAACCAAACAAATAACGTTTACGGCTTTGCTGTGCATAAGCCGCGATTCCCTGCCACAACAAAAATAAAACGCTCGTGTGGCGGTGCGCCGGAGCAATGCAGGCACGCCCAAGCTCGATGGAATTTAGAACAACATCAGATGGCAGATACGAAAGATCAAATTCGCCTGCGGAGTAAAAACCATTTCCAGCAGCCGCCATTTCGTTCGTTTGTATTCGGTAAGTGCCAATAACATTGCCGGTTTCCTCCTCTTCGACCAATAAATGATGACAGTGCAAATCGAACTCGTCCTGATCGCGGCCCGTCAAAAATGAAGACTGCAACCCTTCCCCTAATTCGAGATTGAAGACCTCAAAGCGCAATTTCATCACCGCATCCAAATCCCTCGCCGTGTTGGCAAACTGCAACAAATATCGCCCTTCGCGGATCTGAATTGCGGGTGCGTTAGGTTTATACGTGCCGCTTCTGGTCATTGGATTTATGGTCAGTGTCATCATTGTTTTTTTCTCCTGCGTACTCCTGCTACATAAATCACCACCAGGCAATCGTTTATTCCTGCACTGAAAAATTAATGACAAAAAAGAAAGTGGGTTCCGCCGGAATAAATTGCCGGACAATGAAGATTGTGCTGATGAGATCGGCTGCCGACCTTTTCACGTTCCACTGGATATCAAGCTTCAGGAAAAAGACCCACGCAGCCAGTGCAATACTTGTGGTGGCTATCCGTGTTTGATCAATGCCAAAGCTGATGCGCATACCTGTGGGGTCGCGCCTGCACTTGCATACGAAAATTTCTCATTGCTGACCAATGCCAAAGTGGTGAATTAGCAACGAATGCTGCGGGACGTGAAGTCAGCAAAGTTTGTGTTGAGCGTGACGGCTCGGATAAAGTCTATACCGCCGATTTCGTAGTCGTATCCGCCGGCGCCATTAATTCTGCCGCGTTGCTGCTGAAATCCGCGAATGACAAACATCCAAACGGCTTAGCAAATTCCAGTGATGTCGTCGGTCGCCATTATATGGGACACGTGAATTCAGTGATGCTCGCAGTCTCAAAATGTCCGAATCCGACAATATTTCAAAAGCCACTGGCGCTGAATGATTTTTATTTCGGCGCTCCCGATTGGAATTTCCCGATGGGGCGTATTTCTTTTGTCGGCAAACTTGACGGTGTCGCTTTATCCGCAGGCGCGCCCGCTATCGCGCCTGGTTTCACATTAGATTTGATGGCAAAACATTCGCTGGATTTTTGGCTGACTTCCAAAGATTTGCCTGACCCAAATAATCGCGTGACGCTGGATCGCAACGGGAACATTGTGTTGTCGTATACGCCAAATAATGTAGAAGCGCATCAACGCTTGCAAGCCAAATTACAAAGCCTGCTGAAACAGCAAACGAATTGCGATGTACACGGACACGCTTGTCATCAGGGGCTTTTCTCGCGTAATTTATTTTTGGGTGAAAAGATTCCACTCGCCGGAGTCGCCCATCAAAACGGCACAATTCGCTTTGGCAATGACCCCAAAACTTCGGCGCTTGATGCGAATTGCAAAGCACATGACGTAGACAATTTATATGTCGTGGATGGCAGCTTTTTCTGCTCCAGCGCGGCGGTGAATCCGGCCTTGACGATTATGGCGAATGCGTTGCGGGTGGGAGATCATTTGTTGGAGCGGCTGACATAACAGCAAGAAGTGCACCGCAGAGACGCAGAGTTTTTCTCGAATTCTTCGTCTATGCGGTGAAGAAGCGTTCGGATTGTCTCCACCCCGCCTGTTCCCGGAATGCACATTCGAAGAAGCGGGAACAGTCGCCATGGTCAGATTCAGGCTTTTGCGGAAGCCTGAATCTGACCACGCACTGTCGTAGCGCAGGTTTGATGGTCTTTGAAAAATGAATACCGTAAAACGCAGGACAGACTGTTAGCCTGTCCAAACAGAGTAATAGTCTGTTTGACAATTTTTTATTACGGCTTTTATTTTTCAATCACCATGTAACCTGTGAATCTTTCGTCACCAGACGCTGTTGCTGTCCGCGAAGCATTTGCCGCCCAAACTGCTACAGGTTGCAAACCTGCGCAACATTGCTTTATTTAAACCAGAAGAGCGCTTCGTGGGTGCTGCCGTCGTTGAACTTCAGCACCAGCTTGCGACACGTCCCTTTCCACGCCTTGTCGGTCTTCCAAATATAGTTGTAGCGATCCGTCGTCGCGTCGTAGCTCAGACTGCTGGCCCCGGCTGTGACGGTTTCCTCGATGTCATCGGGGATGCCGCTGCTACAGGTGTTGATTTGCGAGAGTGGATAGCCTGCCACAAAGATGTTCAGCCCCTTGTTGCCACTCAACGAGAATTTGACGGGCACCGATTGTCCCGCTGTAACAGCGTTGACGACGGGCGCGTTGTCCACGGGTTGGAAGAAACCGATGAAGTTGTTAAGCACCGTCACCGTGAAGCTGCATTGGCTGGTATTGCCTCGGCCATCGTTCGCCGTTGCCGTGACCGTCGTCATACCCAGTGAGAAGAGCGAGCCAGAGGCTTTGTTCGTGCTGACGGTGGCGCTACCACAAGCATCGGTTGCCGTTGGTGCCGGATAGGTAACATTTATGCTGGTCGCTGTCGAATTCAGTGGAAGCGTGACGACGACATTCGCCGGGCATTGAATGATCGGTGCAGTAGTGTCCACCACATTGACTGTGCGCGTTTTCGTCGCCATGTTGCCGGTCGCGTCGCCGGCCTTGTAGGTAATTGTATAGCTGCCCGGTATGGCGACATTGACACTGCCTGAAACCGTGACCGGTCGCGCGCCGGAACAACCATCCAATGCTGTCGCTCCCGGATCAGTAAAGCCTGCCGGGCACTGAACCGTCATCGGATTGGCGCCGTTCAGCGTAATGACAGGCGGAGTTGTATCACCTGAGCCTGTGGGCGGGTTGCTGATCATGGCTGTGGTGTTCGCCATCACGATTTCCTGCAAGCCCGGCGTCATGCTATCGCCTCGTTTGAGTGGGGCGGCCCAGCCGTAATACATCTGGCTGGTTTCATAAGATGAAACAAACGGATTGCCCGCAGCCCACCCGGCTTCATACCCCGTCAGATCCCAGATCTGGTTGGAAGAGATATATCCCGGCACTTCATTGCTGTAAGCCGCGACCCAGAGCGTATTCCCAAGTTGGCTTCTGAATTGTGCCTTCAGGTTCAGCGCATATTCGGAAACCACTTCGCCGCCGAGTGCCGCCAGCACCATCGCATTGTTACTACTGCCGAAATGCCTGACTGACACGGGCCAGTTCTCGGTGACGGGCAGCGTGCCAGCATCAATGCGCGCAATCATCTGATTGGCGTGGCGCGTTCGCGCGGAATCTCCTGAAGTGTCCCGAATACTGACGTAAGTGGCCCGCATTTGCGCGTGTGCGGGGTCGTTGGGATCAAGATTGAGCGGCAGCGTGACATCCCGCACCTCAGTCAGGATGGAACCGGAAATCGCCAACAGGTTGACCGACAGGACTTCCTGCACTCCATTCGCCAGCAGATTCGCCTGCGTAATCATAATATCCGGGTCGGGATTGATGTCGCCCGCCGCGCCTTGAATAAAAAACGCCATTGCGCCGGGGTTGTTGGCTTCCACCTGGGCGCGGGCGAGGCCGGGGAAATCAGGGTGAAAGTAATATTTGTAATCCGCCGCGATTCCGGCAACCACAGGGTGACAGGCAGCGCCAAAGAGCACCGCCACCAAGCTGTTATTACTGACTGATCTGACGGCCAGCACCGGAAGGTCATTGTCTTCATTCCCGACCCCGACCCGATTCCTGCCAATATCCGCAACCCCACCCCCGTATGACAAAGTGACGGCTGGCGCGTTGGGCAGGCCATTGATCGCCGTGCCAATGAGATTGACAATGCTTTGCTTCAACCAGTTGGTGTAATTGTCTACGATCACCAGGTCAGCCGACCCGGCAATCCCATCGGTACTAAAACCCGGGTACGCCACTGCCGGATCAAGATTGTCTTTGAGGACAGGACCATTGTGCGTGTGGGTGGCGCTGAGCAGCAGGTTGGCGGCAGGCAGTTGATAGCGACTGGCGACCTCCATCAGGATTTGCTGGCGCAGTTGGCGCGTAAAGCCCAGAATGTCGGCAGTCACAATCACTTTAATGTTGCCGGGGCAACTTCCGTCATCCAGCGCAATGGCGCGAGCGCTCAGGCCCGGCTCACCGGGGAACGTTCCAAGACCGGGGCTGTCTGTACTACGGTCGCCAAATCCGGCCAAAAACATTCTCGGAAACCCATTGTTGGTGGGCGTGATGTCAATCTGTGCGGTGCTGGCCTTGAAGCCCGAGGTCGCCTGCGCAGCAACAGTGGTGTTCGCACTTACGCCCCGCCCCGCGCTCCACAGCACGAGGCCGAGCAGGAAACTTACGATCAGTGTAAGCGGTAGTAATTGTTTCATGGATAGAAGTCGTTTCATTTTTTCTCCTTCTCCTGCCTTGGGCAGGAGGAATCGTTTGTTGTTAGGATTTGCCGCAAATCGGTCAGGTCTTCCTTCAGCACATAACCACAGGCACCAGCCTGTTGTGCCGCTTCGCGCAGGCCCATCTCGTCAAAGCTGGTAACAATAACGATGCGTGCCTGCGGGAATGCTTCTTTGATTTGGCGTGTAGCCTGGATGCCGTTTAGCCGCGGCATCCGCACATCCATCAGCACCCAATCCGGCAGTTGCGTAGCATACTGCGCCACCGCCTCCACGCCATCGCAGCACTCGCTGATTTCGTCAGCGAGTCCCGTTGCCATCCGACGAATCATCTGGCGCACGGTAGGGTTGTCTTCAACGATCAGCAATTTCATCGTCGTTTCTTTTCAGGTTATTTGCGTTTGTCTTTGTGACAGGGGAGATGATCGGCGGGAAAGCAGAATTTGGATATTGGTAACACTACCCATTTTCGTATGGGTAGGAGTACCCATTTTTTGCAAATGTTTGGTGGTGTTTCATCCACCGCCATTCACACTAACTGCTCTTTATGTTCGAGCGCGAATTTGAGCAGTGCGTTGCTGCCATGCAGGGACAACTTGTTGCAAATGTTTTCGCGATGGCGTTCGACGGTGCGAATGCTGATGCAGAGTGTATCGGCAATCTCGCGGCTGGTTTGTTGCTGGGCAATCATGCTGAGCACGCGGCGTTCACTTGGCGTCAGGTCGTGAATGGTGGGTTGCTGTTGGACAAAAGCGGCGGCGCGGCTGGCGCGTTGTAATAAAAAAGTGGACAGTTGCGGGCTGATAAATTTCTCGCCTTGGGCGACGGCTTTGACACAGGCTTGAATCTCTTCAATCGCGCTTTCCTTCAGCAAATAGCCTTGCGCACCAAGATCGAGCGCCGTATTAAAAATGCCTTCGTCGCGGTGCATCGTCAGAAAAATGATGCGCGTGGCCAGGTCGGAGGATTGCAACGCGCGCGCTACGTCAAACCCCGTCTGACCCGGCATATTCACATCCAGTATGGCGATGTCCGGTTGCAGCGCCAGAATTTTTTCCAGCGCCTGTGTTCCATCAGGAGCTTCTGCGACGATCTGGATTTGTGGATCAGAGGCAAGCAGCAGCCCCAGGCCGCGCCGAAACACCGGATGGTCATCTGCCAGCAAAATGCTGATTTCAATTGCCATTATTTTCCTCCCGCGCGGCTGTGGCAGGAGCCGGAATCGGGATCGTGAAAAAATGCGTTGTCCCTTGCCCCGCCGCGCTTTGCATTTTATCTGTGCCACCCAAAATTCGCACGCGCTCACGCAAGCCCGTCAAACCTAATCCACTGGATTGAGGGGAATGCGAATTGGCAAGACCGCGTCCGTTGTCTGCAATCGTCATTTGCAAATTTCCATTGGCAATCCTGCACCAGAATTTTACTTCGGTGGACTGCGCGTGCTTGACGATATTGTTGACGCATTCCTGCACGATGCGAAAAATAATCACTTCGGCTTCAGGCGCAAACAAATTGTCCAGTGCGGCAATTTCGCTTTGAAATTGCAGGCCGGAAGCCGCGCTGACCTGCTCAATCATAAAGCGCAGCGTCTTGCTCAGCCCTATCGTGTCGAGCTGGTACGGGCGCAAATTATGAATGATCGAACGCACGTCATTCAGCGATTGCACGGCGGTCGTGGAAATTTCGTCAAGCTGTTCGCGCACGGGCGCATCAGGTTCAGTAAAAGTCTTGCCCAGCGTCGCCCAGTTTTTGATGACGATCAGGTTTTGTCCCAGACTATCGTGCAATTCACCCGCAATGCGTTTGCGTTCGGCTTCCTGCGATTCAATCAATTGCTGCGAAAATTGTTGCTGCGCACGTTGTGCTCGTTGTAGTTGCTGGATGCGATAGCGAAAGGCCAGCGTCACCATACTTACCAGCACCGCGACGGACAACAACAAAAACCACCAGCGCCGATAAAACGGCGGTACGACCACGATGCGCAAACTTTTGCCTGCTTCATTCCATACGCCATCGCTGTTGGCGGCAATCAATCGGAAGAGATAATCGCCCGGCGGCAGGTACGGATAAAACGCGGTACGCCGCGTATCGGCCTCGACCCAGTCCTGATCCAACCCTTCCAACTTGTAGCGGAAACGAAGTTGTTCAGGCTTGATAAAGCTCAACGCAGTGTAATGAATCTCCAGATTCCCTTGCCCCGGATTGATCTGCAAAGCTGTCTGCACCGTTCCTTGTCGGGCGACGGGTTGATGGTCGAGCAGGCATTCTTCAATGAGCAACGACGGCGGCGTAGCGCTTAACCGGACGGAGCGCGGGTCAATTCGGGCCAGCCCATCATGGGTCGGAAACCAAAGGCTACCATCGCGTGCCCGGAAGCCCGCAGGCTGTCCGCCGTAAGTGCATTCCGGGTTGACAAAACCGTCGGCCCGGCTAAAGAGGGTGGAGTTGAGGTGCGTCATGCGCCCGGCGGCAAAATCGTCGAGTTCCTGTTTCCGCACGCGATAGACACCTAAATGACAACTAATCCAGAGGAAGCCTTGATCGTCGGGAAGTATTTGATAGATGGTGTTGCTGGTCAGGCCGTGCGCCGTTGTGTAGCGTGTAATCGTCGTCCCGTTTGGCTCAGCAACCAGCCGATTCAGGCCGCCGTCCAGCGAGCCGACCCACAGCACACCCGCCTCGTCTTCATAAAGCGCACTGAGATTATTTGAGGACAGCCCATCGGCTACCGTCAGCGTCGTAAACCCCGCGCCAGTGAAACGTGACAAACCACCGGGCGTGCTAACCCATAGTACGCCCGCGCGATTTTCCAGTAACGCTTTGGGATGGCCGCCCAACCCCTGTGACGTAGTGTAAAGTGTCAGTTTGCCATCTCGCAGAGACGCCAGGCCTGTGTTGCTGCCAAACCAGAGCACACCCGTACGGTCGCGGTAAATGACTCGTACCTCCTGCCCGATCTGCGCCGACAGGCTTTTTTCTTCGGCCCATTGCCCACCACTGCGTCCAGGATAAAAACGCGCCACGCCGTCCCAGGTGCCAAGCCAGAGGCTGCCATCATGATCGGCGCAGAGTGCCGACACGATATTGGCAAACGCCGTCCTGGCAACACCGGGGCGATAGAAGTTTTCGTACTGGCCCGCGCTGAACCGGCTGAGTCCACCCAGATAAGCGCAGCCGAGCCAGACGGTGTCCGCCCGCTTTTCCGGCAGCGGCAAGGTAGCAATGATGGCATTGAATCCTGTCCCGCCGGGGTGGCGGAAAACGGTGACAGCAGGCTCTCTCAGACGATAGAGGCCTTCATTCTTTGTCCCGATCCAGAGTCCGCCTTCATGGTCTTCCCACACACGGAAAACGTCGGAGGTAGCCAGCCCTGTAAGCGGGAAGCGTTGCCCCGCTTGCCAGAGCGCGACCTCTCCCGTTAAATCGCCGACCAGCAAACGCCCCTGCCGATCCTGATAGCAGACATTGACATCACGCGCCCGCCCAATGTTGGGGAAGCCGCTGCCGCGAACGACGGACAACCGCCCTTCACTGACGCCATAAAATTCATCAGGCCGATCCTCCAGGTCGTACCAGAGACGGCGCTGTGAGTCTTCAATGATCGAATCTATGTGCAGCTTGGCGGGGTCTTTTAAATGTGCCGGGAGCGGCAAGGCCGTCCATTGCCCGTAAGCAAACCGTTCCCAACCGACGGAACTGCGTCGCCAGAGACCGAAAAAGAAGGCATCTCCACCTATGTTCGCAGGCGCACTGAGAGATGCATTGAAGGGCGAGTCTGGCATTGGCGCAACATGGCTCAGTCGCCCGTTCTTCCATTGTGCCAGGCCATCGGCAGTAAAAATCCAGACTACCCCATCGGCATCCTCGTCAATGCGGTGGACGCTGTTGCTCGCTAAGCCGTCCTTCGTCGTATAAGCAGTGAAGATACCGTTGTGATACCGAATCACGCCCCCATTGGTCGTCCCGGCCCAGAGTGCGCCTTCCCGATCCTCGTACAGCGCGAAGAAGGAGAACTCATTGCTTGTCATTTCCGGTGTGTTCGTGCGGTTAAAGACCCGGAAGCGCACGCCGTCGAAGCGCACCAGTCCATCGCCTGTCGTCAGCCAGAGATAACCATCGCGTGTCTGCCGCAGCGCCCTGATAGAGTTATGCGGCAGCCCGTTGTCGGTCGTCCAACGATCAAAGCGATATTGCGCGTGAGCAGCCATAAGCCACGCACACGCCAACAGAACTGCAACATTAGCGCAGAAAGCGGCAACCCATCTCTGTCTTAGCTGAAAATGCAACATGCAATGATTTTTTTGGCTACGTTTGAACTCAAAGCCCAGCTACCAATTAACGAGCAATGCGGGGCAGAAACTACAGGCAGCATAGTACATAGCCTCTGCGCGAAAGAAAACCTGTGCCAGCGGGAATTTTCAGCGTCACTCATGGGATTAAATGACTGACAACAAATCGTAACTTGTTTTTGTTCTTAGGTTATATTATGCAACAACACTGGCGAAACCACACACAACGTACAACATGGTGCGGCAAAATCTTGTTGGCGCTGCTTTTTCAATTCCTATTTGCAGCCGCCCCTGTGGCTCAGATTGCAGCCGTAGACGCGCCCGGTTTCACCGTTTCCGACACAGATCGTTCGATAGAATTTTTTCAGCAAGTGCTGTCCTTCGAGAAAGTCTCTGACCTCGAAGTCACGGGCACAGAGTATGAACGTTTGCAGGGAATTTTTGGGTTACGGAATGGATAAAGCGTATCAAGCCTTGCGAAAAAACAAGTGGCGCACGTTTTGACGGGGCCGCAACGATTGCCGGATTGGAACAAAAATGCCGGCGGCATCAAAGCGTTTTATTTCAAAGACCCGGACGGACACGCGCTGGAAATTTTGCAGTTCCCGGCTGACAAGGAAAATCCCAAATGGCACAAAATCGCGGCTGAAAATCCAAACAAAATTTTTCTCGGCATAGATCACACAGCGATTGTCGTGAGTGACACCGACGCCAGCCTGAAATTTTACCGCGATGTTTTAGGGATGAAAGTTGTGGGTGAAAGTGAAAATTACGGCACGGAACAGGAGCATTTGAATAACGTTTTTGGCGCGCGTTTGCACATCACAGCAATCCGCGCCGAAGTCGATCCAGGCATTGAATTTCTGGAATACCTTGCGCAGCGTAATGGTCGCCCTACGCCTGTGGATATTAGGTCAAACGACCTTTTGCTTTGGCAAACAAAATTGGTCACGCGTGCTGCAACGGCGGTTGAGCAGAGCCTGTTGGCAAATAAATATGCGCTTGTTTCATCCGGTGTGATTGTGTTGCCGGAAGGCGCAATGAATTTCAAAAAAAGTTTTTGGGGCGTGATCCTGATGGGCACGTGATGCAATTGATTGAAAGGTAAAATTATGCGGAAGAAAAATTATTATTGCCCTGATTGCGAGGTGGAAATGAACTTTCATCCAGTCACGACCGATTTTATGTTTACTAAATTTGAGTTGGAAAATAATGAAAAATTCACCGACATCCCTGATGAATTTTATGCTTGCCCACAATGCGGCAAAACGGAACTGCCTGTTGCGGCAGAACCCGTTCAGAAAACTGAAAAAGCGACGTTCGCTTATGCCTCAAGCGTGGCGTAAACTTTTAGCCGACGCTGCCTGATTAAGAAATATTTGGCTGGAACCAAAGCCCACGCAGACAAACGGGGCAAACTAAAAGTTTACGCCACATTGGAGAACGAATGACGGCTGAAGAAAAACGCTTACAAGAATCCGACACTCGCACCAAACATTGGAAACGCTGGGGGCCATACCTCAGCGAACGCGCCTGGGGCACAGTGCGCGAAGATTACAGCGCACATGGCACAGCATGGGATTATTTTCCCCACGACCATGCACGCTCCAAAGCGTATCGCTGGAACGAAGACGGCCTCGCTGGTATTTCTGACCGCAAGCAAAATTTGTGCTTTGCGGTTGCCTTATGGAACGGACGCGATCCAATTTTGAAAGAGCGATTGTTTGGCTTAACCGGCAGCGAAGGCAATCACGGCGAAGATGTTAAAGAATATTATTTTTATCTCGACTCGACGCCAACCCATTCGTACATGAAATATCTGTACAAATACCCGCAAGCCGAATTTCCCTACGCCGAACTCATCGCACAAAACCGTGACCGCAGCAAACACAAAGGCGAATATGAGCTAATGGACACAGGCATTTTTAATGATGACCGTTATTTTGATGTCTTCGTTGAATACGCTAAAGCTGAGGTCGAGGATATTGCCGTTCGCATCACCGTCATCAATCGTGGCCCTGAAGCTGCTACGCTGCATTTGCTGCCGGCGCTCTGGTATCGAAATCTCTGGAGTTGGGGCAATAATAATGGCAATAACGCACGTAAGCCGCTGCTCAAAGCGGCTGAAAATTCATCCATCGAAATCAACCATCACGACTTAGGGCAACGCTGGTTGCATTGCGCGGGCGAGCCGGAGCTGCTTTTCACCGACAACGAAACAAACGTGCGCAAGCTGTATGGAACAGAAAATGGCGCGGGATTTTATAAAGATGGCATCAATGATTTTGTCGTTAATGGTGCGATGAATGCGGTCAATCCTGACCAGACAGGCACGAAGGCGGCGGCGCATTATTTACTGGCGCTGGTTCCGGGCGAAACGGCGACAGTGCATTTGCGGCTGACAGATAATCCGGCTGCGACTCCGCTGTCAGAATTCGAGCAAATCTTTGCGCAACGGCAACGCGAAGCCGATGAATATTACGCACAAATTATTCCAACCGATATTTCAACTGATTCGCAAAACGTCATGCGTCAGGCTTTTGCTGGGATGCTGTGGTCCAAGCAGTTCTATCATTACGTTGTCGAAGACTGGCTGAACGGCGATCCCGGTCAAACCCCGCCGCCGGTCGAAAGAAAACATGGTCGCAATAATGAATGGAAGCATCTGTACAATGCAGATGTAATTTCAATGCCTGATAAGTGGGAATATCCGTGGTACGCGGCGTGGGATTTGGCGTTTCATTGCGTGCCGCTGGCGCTGGTGGATTCCGAGTTTGCGAAAGAGCAACTGATCCTGATGCTGCGCGAATGGTACATGCATCCGAATGGTCAGTTGCCCGATTATGAATGGGCGTTTGGCGATGTGAACCCGCCCGTACACGCGTGGGCTTCGTGGCGCGTGTACAAGATCGAAAAGAAACGGCGCGGCGTTGGTGATATAAAATTTCTCAAGCGCGTTTTTCATAAACTGCTACTAAATTTCACCTGGTGGGTGAACCGCAAAGATGCCGAAGGCAACAATATTTTTCAGGGCGGCTTTTTGGGGCTGGACAACATCGGCGTGTTTGACCGCTCGCGCCCATTGCCGACGGGCGGCCATTTGGAACAATCTGATGGCACAAGCTGGATGGCGATGTATGCGCTGAACCTGATGGCGATTGCGTTGGAACTGGCGCAATACGATCCGGCTTATGAAGATGTCGCAACAAAATTCTGGGAGCATTTTCTCTACATTGCCAAAGCGATGAACGAGCGTGGACAAGGCGATGTTTCGCTGTGGGATGAAGCAGACGGCTTCTTTTACGACGTATTGCACACCGACGACGGAAATTTATTTCCGATGAAAGTTCGTTCACTGGTGGGGTTAATTCCCCTGCTGGCGGTCGAGACTTTGGAGCCGGAAGTACTGGAGAAATTGCCGAATTTCAAACGTCGCATGGAGTGGTTCATTGAGCATCGCCCTGATTTAACGGGCAACGTAGCCTGTATGCAAACGATGGGAATGGAGCAACGGCGCTTGCTTTCAATCGTCAATCAAGATCAATTGCGGCGCGTCTTACAAGTGATGCTGGATGAAAACGAATTCCTATCGGATTATGGCATTCGCGCTGTTTCGCGCTTTCATCACGAAAATCCTTACCTGCTGAACGTGCATGGCGAAGAGCATCGCGTAGATTATGAGCCGGGCGAATCGTCATCCGGCCTCTTCGGTGGTAACTCGAATTGGCGCGGCCCGATTTGGTTTCCGGTGAATTATCTGCTGATCGAATCGCTGCAAAAATTTCATTATTATTTGAACGACGAATACAAAGTCGAATGCCCAACCGGATCAGGAAATTTTGTTCCTTTGTGGGAAGTGGCAGAAGATTTGTCGCGGCGTCTGACACGGATTTTCCTGCGTGATGCCGATGGAACCAGGCCTGTTCATGGTAAAGATGAAAAATTCCAGAGCGACCCACATTGGCGTGATTTGATTTTGTTCTACGAATATTTTCACGGCGAGAATGGCTCCGGCCTCGGCGCCAGTCATCAAACCGGCTGGACGGGATTGGTCGCTAAATTAATTCAGCAAAGCGGCTGAAGAGAGAAAGAGGGAAACGGCGACAGGGCGATGGGGGGATTTGCCCGACCACCGACCACCACTCACCGCCCTCTTCCGTCAGGTAATTCTATGCTCAACTTCAAGCACGAAATTTGCAGTGATCTTGCTCAAGCCAATCAACACGAATGGCTGGAAACAAATGGTCTCGGTGGCTTTGCTTCATCCACCATTACGGGTTTGAATACGCGTCGCTATCACGGTTTGCTGATTGTGGCGACGAAGCCTCCGGTCAGTCGCCTGCTGTTACTTGCCAAACTCGAAGAGACGCTGATTATTAACGAGCAGCGATTTGATCTGTCGGTCAATCAATATTCCGGTGCAATTCATCCAAACGGTCATCAGTATTTGAAAAGCTTTCGCCTTGATCCATTTCCAATTTTTACTTACGAAGTCGAAGGCATAGAAATTGAAAAATCTGTGTTCATGCTGCACGGCGAAAACAGCACGGTCATTCAATACAAAGCCAATAAAACCAGACGTAAAAACGTGTCGCTGGAAATTCGTCCGCTGCTTGCCTTCCGCGATTATCACAGCACGACGCACGAAAATAATGCGCTCGACGCTGCCTGGTACAGTACCCGGAGCGGTAGCGATGGGGTAGCGACAACCAGTGTCATTTCACTCCAACCCTATTCTGATTTGCCTGAATTATTTTTTGCGCATAATGCCTGCGAAATTAATTCCACGGGAAATTGGTATCGCAACTTTGAATACTGCGAAGAACGTGCGCGCGGCCTTGATTTTATTGAGGATTTATTCAACCCATTGGTTTTTACATTTACACTCAAGGCGCGTTCGCGTGCCGTCATCATCGCTTCAACCCAAATGCATGACATTAATGATCTTGCTGCGTTAGAACGAAAAGAACTCAAACGTCGCAAGGCTATTTTAGCACTTGCCGAAATAGCTGAACCCATCGCTACCGCTTCGGGTACTGTACCGATGCTCGTCGCCGCTGCTGATCAATTCATCGTGGCGCGTGGGGAACAAAAAACAATTATTGCGGGTTACCACTGGTTCAGCGATTGGGGACGCGACACGATGATTGCCTTGCCGGGCTTGACGCTGGCGACAGGACGCCCCGAAATGGCGAGAAGCATTTTGCTGGAATTTGCGCAACACATTGATCGCGGCATGTTACCGAATCGTTTTCCCGATGCAGGCGAAGCACCGGAATACAACACCGTAGACGCGACGCTCTGGTTTTTTGAAGCCATTCGCGCCCTCACCGAACACACCAACGATTACAAATTCGTCAGAACTAATTTTTATGATGTGCTAAACGACATTATTGACTGGCATGTGCGCGGCACACGTTACAACATTCACGTAGACACCGATGGCCTATTACACGCTGGCGAACCCGGCGTCCAACTGACATGGATGGATGCGAAAGTTGGCGATTGGGTCGTCACGCCACGTCATGGAAAGCCAGTGGAAATTCAGGCGCTCTGGTACAACGCGCTGTGCATTATGAAAGACTTCGCCGTAAAATTTGGCGATGATGAAAAGGCGAGAGAATATGAAGCAATGGCTGCACGTGCGCGTGACAGCTTCAATCAACAATTCTGGAACGAGGCCGCGCAGTGTCTTTACGATGTAGTTAACGGCAACCAGCGCGATGACTCTCTTCGACCCAATCAAATCTTTGCGGTCAGCCTCCCACACTCCATGCTTTCTGTTGAAAAATCCAGCCGTGTAATCGCCGCTATCGAACGCGACTTGTTGACACCTGTCGGCTTGCGCAGCCTTGCACCGAGCCACCCTAATTATCGTGGTCGTTACGAAGGTGGCATTCTGGAACGCGATGGAGCGTATCATCAGGGCACAGTCTGGGCGTGGTTAATGGGGCCGTTCCTCACTGCGTATTTGAAAATATATGGTCTAGGTGGACACCCCAAAATAACGCAATTGCTGACAGGATTCAGCACTCATTTGCAGCAAGCGGGATTGGGACAAATCGCCGAAATTTTTGCCGGTGATGCGCCTCATACTCCGTGCGGCTGTATTGCCCAGGCTTGGAGCGTAGCCGAATTATTGCGGGTGATTTCTGCGCAATCGAAAAGTGATGAGGAGTTGCCAGACGTTACATCTGTCAACTCTGCTCATCACAACTGAATTACTGCTCAACCGCCGCTGCCTCCTGTTGTTGCAAAAAGAAATCAATCAATTCCTCCGCCGAGTTGTGCATTTCAACGGTGAAATTATTGACGCGGGTATTGAAGTAATTGAACATCCAGACAGCGGGAATCGCGACGACCAGGCCAAACGCCGTCGTAATCAACGCTTCCGCGATCCCGCCTGCGATCACCGAAATCCCTGCGCTTTGGGCTTCGTTCATTTTGGTAAAAGCGTTGATGATACCGACCACTGTGCCGAATAATCCGACGAAGGGCGCAGTCGAACCAATGGTTGCCAATCCTCCCAGCCCGCGTTGCAAATCCGCCGTTTTCATCGCCGCCGCCCGGCGCACAGCACGCTTGGCGCGGCGCAGCGGATTTTTGGATGTGACAACAGAAAGTTCCTGCAAACCGGAATTGACGACAATTGCCAGATGGCTTTTTTTGTAGGTCCGCGAAAGTTGTAAGGCTTCGGTGAGTTGCGCCGTCTTGAGCATTTCGATGACCTGCGGCACAAATTTTCGTGATTGCGTGGTGGCAGCTTTGAACGTCAAATAGCGCTCCAGCATAATCGCAATCGAAAAAACAGACATGATTAATAACAGAGCAATCACACTTAATCCGACCGCACTGGTATCGCGGAGGATGCCCTGGAATGACCATTTGAAGGTGTCGGCGTTTTCCGCCTGAAGTACAAACGTGAGTAACGATCCACAGCAAGAGCTAAGGGATGCCATAATGAGCCTCCTGATTGGTTGAAAATAAATTTATCCCAACAAAAAAAGTTTTGTGCTTAGGGATTCGTCAGTGCGCCTGACGAACGTGTAGAATTAGACTCCACGGTTTGGGAAAAGTTCCCACGGTTTTACTGTCTGAATTACTTATGAATTTTATTTACGGATTAGTCCCTGTCCTCGAAGCGTTACGCGCCGGAAAGCGTTCGCTCAGTAGAATTGTAATCGCCACCAGTGTTCAGCCTTCGCGGTTGAATGAACTCATCAAACTGGCGAAAGAAGCTCGTGTCAGCCTGGAACGGCGCGAGCGTAAAGTACTGGATGAAATGTCGCGCGGCGCAAATCACCAGGGCGTCATCGCGCTGATTGCCGGTGCACCTGCTTCCGCCAGAAAAAATTCCGACTATGCCAGCGTTGATGACATTCTTGATTCACCCCACGAAATCCCCCTGGTAGTTTTGCTGGATAGTATCGAAGACCCGCACAACCTCGGCGCAATTTTGCGCAGTTGTGAGGCCGCCGGAGTTGACGGCGTATTCATTCCTGAACATCGCGCTGTCGGACTCACCGAAACTGTTGCCAAAACTTCCGCCGGAGCCATCGAATATATTCGCGTCGCACGGGTGACGAACCTGGTGACATTAATTACTGAATTGAAAAAACGCGGTTTTTGGGTGATTGGCGTCGAAGGCGGGACAACGGCTGATTACACGGAATTCGATATGAAAGTGCCGCTGGCATTGGTGCTGGGCAGCGAAGGACAAGGCATTCGTCGCCTCGTCAAAGAAAATTGCGATGTCCTGCTTTCAATTCCCATGCACGGGAAAGTGAATTCATTGAATGTGAGTGTGGCAACGGGAATAGTGTTGTTTGAGGCGTTGCGGCAGCGAAAACAATAGAATCACTCAGTTCATATGTAAGGTTGCAAATCAATATTAGCGGTGCTTAGGTTTACGAGCAGTCTTTTGATGCACGGCTTTCGGTAAGGCAGTGACCAATGCTCTTAGTACCGAATTTACAGCTTCCGGGGTCGTGAAGACCTGTGCTACCTCTGGATCAAGGAGTACAACCAGGCGCTCCTCGCTTATCTTTCCCGCAAAACGATTGCGCTGTGCTTTGCTATAATCGAAATTATATTCAGGCAGCATTTCTGGTACTTCAGCTTGATTGGTTTTAACGATTAATGTTTTCTTCATAAGCTTGACGTTCTTTCCTGGTTAGCGTTCGTGCGCTAATGATCCGAATTATGTCAGGGCTTCGTTCCGTAAAACAGACCAACAATAAGCGATTGTTTACCGAATGCCCAATAATGATTTCTCGTAGCTCATTAAAGGAATGGGTTTCGTCATCAAAGATTCTCGCTAAGGGATCATTAAAAACAGTACTTGCTTCATCAAAACTAATGCCGTGATGATTAATAATGTTGGCAGCAGCCTTGACCTGATCCCAAATAAATCGGTAGCGCATACTCTGTCATTCTACTGGATTTTCCTGAATGTTCACACCAGCGCATAACAGGAACGAGGCGGATGAAACGGAGTTTACGCCTGTGCATAAATCCGTTTCACCCGCCTCATCTGGTTCTATTCTTTCTTTACTGCGCCGAAAATTTATACACGGTTGTCGTGTGATAAGTTTGGCTCGGTTTTAGCAACGTGGTTGGAAATTCCGGTCTGTTTGGTGTATCGGGATAATGCTGTGTTTCCAGACAAAAGCCTGAGCGCTTGGGATACGGTTTGCCGCCTTTGCCTGCTGGTACAGCCAAATGATTGCCCGTATAAAATTGTACGCCTGGTTCGGTCGTCAACACTTCCATCACGCGCCCACTCATTGGTTCGTGCACGCGGGCTGCCAGCATCAATGATTTTCCGCCGCCGTTAATCACGTAATTGTGATCGTAACCGAAGCCCCACACCATTTGTTCTTCGGTTGAATCAATGCGGTCACCAATTTTTGTTGGCGCAGTAAAATCCAACGCTGTCCCTTTGATGTTGACGATCTCGCCAGTCGGAATCAGCCCTTTATCTACTTTGGTCGCCTGATACGCATTAATCATCATCTCGTGACCGAGAATGTCGCCGTTGCCTGCGCCCGCTAAATTGAAGTACGAGTGATTCGTCAAATTTACATGCGTTGCTTTATCAGTTTTCGCCGTGTAATCAATTTTCAGCGCATTATCATTGGTCAAAGTATAGACCACCGTCACGTCCAGTTTGCCAGGGTAGCCTTCTTCCATATCGGCGCTGGTGTATTTCAATTCGAGCGTCTGGCCTTCGGTAGATTTGCCGGATTTAGCTGTCCAGACTTTTTTGTCAAAGCCGAGTGCGCCGCCGTGCAAATGGTTTTCGCCGTTGTTAACGAGGAGGCTGTACTCTTTGCCGGAAATTTTGAATTTGCCTTTGGAGATGCGGTTGCCATAACGCCCGACAAGTGCACCGAAGAACGGATGACCTTTTAAATAAGGGTCGAGCGAGTCAAAGCCAAGTTCGACATCAGCAAATTTGCCGTTGCGATCTGGTGTTTTGAGCGACACGATAATGCCGCCGTAAGTCATAATTCTGGCTTCCATCCCTTTGGTATTGGTGAGGGTGTAAATGTCTACGGGCTTGCCATCGGCAGTTTTCCCGAAAAGTTGTTTGGTAATCATAGGTTTTTTTTGTGCCTGAATGGTGAGCGCGAACAAAGCCGCAATCATCAATGTGAAGGTGAATTTTTTCATTCCTCTTGCTCCTGAAAATATAGTGTTTTCTATCAAAACGGATTAATTGTTACTTGTCCATCCACTGCCACGCGAATGTGTAAATCGCAGCCTTCTAACAATGCCATCCCCATCAAAATTTCTGACTCAAGAGCATCTACTTCGATAGTGCGCGGCTGACCGTTCCAAATTATCGTGGCGAGGTAAAGATCAGCATCTACTTTATGACCGTCAGCCAGAGTCAATTGACCAGTAGCAAAATTTTCTAAACTGAGTTCAGTAATTACTGTGGTTGGCAGTGTAAGATAACCAGTGTAGCCAGTATCAATCAGGGCTTTAATCTCCTTACTCCCGTCGTCTTTTCCCACAATCGTAAGTGATATAATAGCTTCTGATTTTGAGTTAACATGACCAGTAATCATCAATTCTTAGATTTATTACAAAATGCGGTGCAGCGTTGGATAGCCCACGCGAATAACAAAAATTACTGCCTCTGGCAGACGGGTGCGTAATTGACGGGCGCTGGTAATTGCATCGCTGGCTAACTCAAATTCTCCGGTGCGGACATCAATCGCCAAGACACGCCCGACATTGGTGGCCTCGACTTGAGGTCGAATGTCGCGCTCATAAATCTCGTTCCCGTGCTGCACGATCTCATCTTTGGTAAATTCAACAGTTGCTATTGCCATAACTATACCTCATTCGCGCTACAACAAAAATTGTCCCAGATGTGCATTAGGATTATTCAGCGCGGTGCGTAATGCAAGCTCCAGGGAATCTCGCACTTCTTCCGGCGCTATCACAGCATCAACGAATCCGCGAGCGGCAGCATGTTTTGCATCAAGTTGTTGTTCGTAATCTTCGCGCACTTTTTGCATTTCGGCTTTGAGCTTTTCGTCAGGTTGCTCACCAGCTTTCCTGAGCTTTTCAAGTTGTCCTGAAAACAGCGCCACGACAGCGGATTCGCCTTCCATCACACCCATTCGTCCGGTTGGTAAAGTGAAAATAAAATCCGGGTCAAAGCCTTGTCCCGCCATCGCGTAATAGCCTGCACCGCTGGCGTGATTGAGCGTCAAAACAATTTTTGGAACCGTTGCTGTCGCCATGGCTTCGACAAATCTTGCGCCAGCGCGGATGATGCCGGAATGCTCGGCTTCGACACCGATCATAAAGCCTGAAACATCTTGGATGAACAGCAGCGGCATCCGATGACGATTGCACGTTTCAATAAAGTAAGCCGTTTTTTCTGCGCTTTCCGTGTAAATGATACCTCCGATTTTCGGAGGTTTGCCCACCTGGCCTTTAATCATGCCGCGATTATTCGCAATGATGCCAACCTGAATTCCACGCACTCGCGCATGTCCCACGATCATTTCCCGGGCGTAGTCGGCTTGGAATTCATCAAAGCTGTCCGCGTCCAAAATGCAATCCAGCATCGCACGCGCGTCATACATGCCACGATGATCGTTGGGGATAATACTGTACAAATCCGTCGTCGGACGTTTGGATTCGACTGACCCCCGCGCTACGGCCTGAGGTACTGTGCCGTTTGTTGGCAGCTCGGAAATTAGCTCACGAATTTTATGGACACAGGCTTCGTCATTTTTGGCGCGATAGTGCGCGACGCCGGAAATCGCGTTGTGCGTGTATGCGCCGCCAAGTTTTTCGCCCTCCACCGTTTGCCCGGTCGCGCCTTTGACTAAATTCGGGCCGCCGAGTCCCATAAACGAAGTGCCTTCGACCATGATAATAACGTCGGATAGCGCGGGCAGATAAGCCCCACCCGCGATGCACGGCCCCATCACGGCAGAAATTTGTGGCACTTTCAAAAATTTCCGCATCACCGAGTTGTAATAAAAAATTCGTGCCGCGCCGTATTGCCCCGGAAAGACGCCGCCCTGATACGGCAAATTCACGCCAGCGGAATCTACGAGGTAGACAATCGGGACGCGGCAGCGCATCGCAATTTCCTGGGCGCGCAAAATTTTCTTAATTGTTTCAGGCCACCACGAACCGGCCTTGACGGTCGCGTCATTTGCGACGACGACGATTTCGCGTCCGGCAACGTTGCCCACACAGGTGACCACGCCGGCGGCTGGAGCCTGCCCTTCGTATTGATCGTAAGCAATCAGCAAACCGATTTCCTGATAGAAACCTTCATCGAACAACAATTCAATCCGTTCACGGGCGGTGAGTTTTTTTTGCTCGTGTTGCCGCTGAATTTTATCTGCACCGCCGCCCTGCATCAGCTTTGCTTCAAGCGTGCGCAATTCACTCACCAGCTCTTCCAGTTGGGTGCGATTCTGATTCGCCTGAGTTTTGCCTGGAGACTTTTTTTCCATCTTCATTGTATTGCCTGGCAGGGGAACTATTTTTCTTTAATGACAACGATAAAGCTTTGATCGCCATACGCCGGATCAAATCGTAACATCCGCGCCAGCCGATTAAAATATTTAACTTGTTGGCGGGCGGTAAAAAGTGTTCGATAACCAAGCGCGGGGAAATCTTCGAGGCGCACGTGATGCCAGAAAAATGCCTGCCCGTTATCCCACACGCCAACTGTGCCGACGGGTAAATTAGCGAGTACTTCCAACTGCTCCTGTCGCTCAAATTTATTGGCAATCAGTTGCTCTGATTTGGCCGGATAATCCATCGCTTCCAGCACCATCGGGTCGCCCACAAAAAATCGGGGCGCGGTTTTAAGTTGCGGATAAGCTTTGAGAAATGCGCCTGCTTTGCGAGCTACAAAACAACGATGATGTTCAGGACTGGCATAATAAAAAGCCATCACGAAAAGCGCGGCAAGCGCCAGAACACTGACCGTAATGAGTCTTTGTGTGTCTGGCAAAAGTTGGCTCAATCCTTTTGTTCGCGCCAGAGTATTCCAACCTTCCAAACAGATCAGCGCCGTGATGGAAGCCGTCGTTGCCATAATCCGCATCAGACCAACAGAACCGAACATCCCGAAATAAAAAAGGATGGAATGTGCGCAGAAAACTACGGCCCAGCAAAGCCAGGGTAACATCATCGCACGGCGTAATGACGATTTGATTCCGAACAGAAACAATATCAGCAGGACTGGCCCACAGTAATAAGGCCAATTAGTAATGTGATGCCAGAGTGGGCCGCGATTGATAAATCCCAATTGCCACGACCACGCGTGAAGGTAATACAGCCAGTCCCCAGCGAAAAAATAACACGCGATGATCAGGCAAATTGTTCCCGTCCCAAGCAGTGCTCCAATTCCGATTCTTGCAAAAAAAGAGGGATGTTCTTTGTCGTAAGGAAGCAAGAGCAGCAATAATCCCCACACCGGCGCAAGCAGCAATCCTTCCGGGCGCACGAAGGGCAGAAACGACATCAACAAAAATGACGACGCATAGCGTTTTGCCAGCCACCAGCGAATGGCTATCGTTAAGCCCAATGCCATCGGAATTTCGGTCATCGTATCGCTGGCGAGGGCGAAAACTAATGGTTGCAGAATTAAAAACCAGCCCGCCAGCCAGGCGCGTTCCAGCTTCAAATCGTCTGCCAGTCCCATCGTTTGCCAAACCAGCAAAATTGTCACGAAGGCGGTGAAAACTCGGACTGTCACTAATCCCGCCATGGCCGGAAAAATCATTAGTAAAACATAGACCGGACGCGCCCACGAAGTCAGCCCGTCTTTGGGTTCGATGAGGGTGGAACGCAAATTCCAGTAATGGAGCATGGAATCGCCGTCTCCGGTGTAAGGCCAGAGAAAAAGCCAAAGCACCAGCCACGCAAAAATTCCCAGCGCGATCATCCAACGCTGTCGCACAGCGGAAATGCGCAAGCCAAAAAATCCATTTTGATTTGGATGGAAAGTGTCAATAATTAGAAATTTAATGCAGAAGAATTAAGGAAAGTTTTGGTGGAGCTAAGCGGGATCGAACCGCTGACCTCTTGAATGCCATTCAAGCGCTCTTCCAGCTGAGCTATAGCCCCACAATCAAAAAACAACGGCGCGATCATAGCCAAACGAGCGTTGTCCGTCAAGTTATCGTGCAAGATTTATTGGCAGGATTCGTTGGCAATGATTCATTTGATCGAAAAACTTTTGCTTGCTTTTGTCCGGCCATTTGTCACCGTAAAAGTTTTCTTCGCCCCGTCCACCGTCACCATAATCATTTCACTGCTCTCAGCTTCCAGGTTGGCAATATATTCGGGTGAAGTATTGTTACTGTCGCCAGTCGCCAGGTTGCGATGCACTTGATAGAGCGCCTGTAACGAAGGCAATTCACGCAACCATTTGACGGTATTGGCGCTGCCACCTTTTTTCGGCCCGTTGTTCATAATCGCGACAGTTGGCCCAACACTTTTCAGCAACACCGGATTATTGCTGATGTCCATGCCGTGATGCGTCACCTGATACAAATCAATTTGCCCAATCAGATTTGCCGGGCAAACTAATTTGCTTTCAATATTCCACGTCAAATCTCCGGCATCAAAGAAATCAAAGTCGCCATAGCTTAATTTTAGTGCGACGCTTTTGGCATTGTCGGAAGTGTCAACCGGTTTGGTTTCAGCCGCCGCGCATTCAGAATTGGCGGACGATTTGCCGCCAGCTATAACATTGCCACTCGCTGCCAGACACCAGAGTTTGAGCGGCAGCATTCCTTTTACGGTTTTCAGCTTAATCACATCGCCAGCTTTCAGGGCCACGCTTTTTCCTTTGGTCGCGGCCTGATAACCGCTGAATAATTTCGGTTCCGGCTTGTCCTGCGAATCGGCCTCAACCGCGCCGCGATCATAAAATTTATTGATCGTGACGAGCTTCGCCAATTCCGCAATGCCGCCGTAATGATCTATGTGGTAATGCGTATTGATCAGGTGATCTATGGCGGTGATCCCGGCCTGTTTCATTGCTACCTGAATGCGTTTGGCATCGCGTCCGTCAAAGCCAGGCCAGCCGGCATCAACCAGAATTGATTCGCCCGCCGGCGTAACGATCAGGGTTGCTGCGCCACCTTCGACATCAACATAATAAATGTCGAGCGTTTTGCGGAGCGGAGCATTTGGTTTGGCGACAGCCAGCGTGAGCAAACCGATGAGCAAGCCAAGTGATAAAAACAATCGTAGTTTTCCCATGTAAAACTCCTTCAGTGAATTTTATGAGTTAGTTGTTGATGAACCAGCGCAACCTAACAGGTTCTGTTACAGGTTGCAACTCAGCCGTAGCATTCAACTCGCCTTTTGTTATAATGCGCAATGTTGCTTCCTGTTTTCGCAATACCAGCAACCATGCAGAGGTTATTAATGGTCAGTGAAATTGCTCCGGCACGACAAATCAAACTGCGCGATTACCGCTATCCCAAAGAGGTCTTATCACTCCTGCTGACCTTCCTGGTTTTGATCGCGCTCTACACCTGCGCCATTCTGCTTTTTCCGCGCAGCGCGGCGCAAGTCTGGAATGCGCTGGCGCTGACGTTTGCGGGCTTGGCCGTTTATATCATTACCGTAGTTGTCCAGCAACGTTCGGTCTTCGGAACTCTGGTGCGCGTTAGTCCCCGGCAATTTCCTGAGATTTATAATGTCGGGACAATTGCGGGGGCGCGCCTCTCAAGTCCGCAAATTCCGATTTACGTCAAGCGTTCATCGGAACAAAATATTTACACGCTGGGTTTATCCGGCCAGCCTTTGATTGTGATTACCTCCGCGATGATTGACCAGATGTCGAGTGAGAGTTTGCAATTTTTTATTGGGCGGGAAATCGGTCATATCAAGGCGGGTCATACGTGGTTGCGGACGCTGTTGCATCCGCTGGGTGCTGGCATTCCGATCATTGGGAATTTGCTCGACAGTGTAGTTTTTGGTGACTGGATGAATCGCACGGAATTTACCGCCGACCGGGCTGGCTTCATTGCCTGCGACTCGTTAACTGTCGCTGTCAGTACGATGATTAAATTTGGCGTTGGCACCAGCCTGTTTCAAAAACTGGACATCCGCGAATTTCTTGAGCAAATGAGTGACAGCCGCAGCGTTGGCGGGCGGGTCACGGAAATTATGGCGGAGCAGCCTTATTTGATTGAGCGCGTCAGGAAGGTTGTACGGTTTGCGCTCTCCAAAGAATTCAATGGACAGGCCCCAGCCGAACGGCACAACACCGGGATTCTGGAGCAATTGCCGCAAGCCTTTATCAATTCAGGCGCAGTCATTTTTGATGCAGCAATGCCAGAACCGACAATCAGTGAAGACCATCTTCCGGCTACTTACATTACTCAGCTTTCAGCCAGCCCTGACGACAATTCTTTCAATCCCAAATTAACCCTGGTCGCCGTCAATGGTAGTGAAACATATCAACTCCGCAATCACCGAACACGCATCGGGCGGAATCTGGATAACGACCTTGTGCTTTCCAACGATGACCGCATCAGCCGCTATCATGCGGAGATTGTGCTGGAAGGCGATAAATTAATGATCCTTGATTGTGGCAGCCGCAACGGTGTCTGGCTGCACGGTCAGCGGATTGCCATGCGGGCTGAACTCAAACCAAACAATCGTTTGCGACTGGGGCGGCATGAGTTTATTTTTAAGGTAAAGGAAGGTTGAAGATGAAACGCATCGTGGTGTTTGGGTTGCTGTCAGCATTGCTTACGATTGAATTCGCCTTCGCTCAGGAAACTCCGCTGCCGTCACCCAAACCCGGTAGTGTTAAGGGCGATGCAGCGCCACCGCCTGCGCCAAAATATCCGCTTGACACCTGGAAACAACTTGTTGCCAAAGAAGGAAATTTTTCTATTCTGCTTCCCATTACGCCTAAAGAAGAGGCGATGCGTTACCGGTTGCAAACCGGGAGCGCCGAAGAACATCGCTTCACGGTTCCCACGCTGGAGGGAAATTATCAGGTGTCTTACACTTATCTTTCCGACAATCTGGCGACGCCGGAAGCCATTCGGACACGCTTTCAAACCTTACTCAAAGACTTAAAAGGAAACTCCAAAATCAAATGGATCAGCGGCGGCGACATCGCGGTTGAAGGTAATCCCGGCATTGAATTCAAATTGCAGTTAAGCGAAAGTCAGATTTTCCTCTGGTCACGCCAGTTTTTTGCGTATGGCTGTGTTTACGAAATGACCACGCGCTATGTTTCCAAAGAGCCGGAGTTGACGGAACCTGGTTTGTTTATGGAATCTTTCAAGCTGCTTGGCCCACCGATAAGACGACCGATTAATCTTGATGTGCCACAGGACTCGCTCCCGGATTTTACTCCGCTGACGCAAAACATCTATTACATCTCCGCTGAAAAATTACGGGCACAGGCGATTGAACAACCGGAACCGAAAATTGATGTAAAAGGAAAAGTCTATTCAGGTTCCATTACGCTGCTGCTGACGATTTCGCCGGAAGGAAAAGTTTTGCAGGCAGAGCCGATTAAGGGTTTCATCGGCTTCAATAATGAGGCCATCAAAGCCGCGAGGAAATGGACATTTACGCCGTTCCTGTTAGAAGGAAAACCTGTCAAAGTGCAGGGACAATTAAATTTTAAAATTGGCGGACAATAATCAACATCGTGTCAATTTATCATCAAGCTCCAATAGACCTTTCTCGCCTTTCCACCTATCCGCTTGCTTCGCGGTACAGCAAAGTCACGGTCAAGGATTTTGCTCGTCCGCTCAGTGATGATGAAGCTCAGGCGGCTTCTGCTCTGCTCAATTCATTGCCGGATATTTTAGCCGTGCAAAGCTTGCGTGCCGTTGCCGCCGCTATCGTCAAGGCTCGCGCCAAAAATAAACCCGTCATCTGGGGCGCAGGCGGTCACGTCATCAAGACTGGCTTAGCGCCGATTATTATTGATTTAATGCGCAGAGGTTTTGTGACGGCGATTGCGCTCAATGGCTCCAGCGTGATTCACGATTTTGAGATTGCGCTGATCGGCTCGACTTCTGAGGACGTAGACGAAGCGCTGGGACAAGGCGCCTTCGGAATGGCCGAAGAAACCGGACGGCTGCTCAACGAAGCAATTAATAATGGAGCACATGACAACCTTGGTTTAGGTGAAGCTGTGGGACGCATGCTTGTGGAGATGAAGCCGGAATTTTCCGCGTATTCCTTGTTACACGAAGCTTACAAAAACAAAATTCCGGTCACTGTCCACGCGACGATTGGCACGGACATTATTCATCTGCATCCGAATGCCGACGGCGCGAGCATTGGCAAAACCTCGCATCAGGAT
>JANMKB010000585.1:0-8648 GCA_031371805.1 Blastocatellia bacterium
GAAAACATTGTGCGCGATACAACTAAGATTGCCGCACTGGATTGGGACTCATTTGAAACCTCGTGGGACTTCCAAACTTTCCCGCTGCTCCGCTCAGACCTGAAAGCCGCCACCGTCGAACAATCCTTTCTTAACTGGCAACACGCTTGCCAAGCCAATCTGCAACGGATGCAGGAACTGGAGACCGAGAACAACCGCCTGTTCATTGACGCCTACGGCCTGCAAGACGAACTCAGCCCCGACGTGCCGGAAGCGCAGATCACGCTCGCCCGCGCCGACCGCAGCGAAGATACCAAACGGCTGCTCTCGTATGCGCTGGGCTGTATGATGGGCCGCTACAGTCTCGACCGCGCGGGGTTGGTGTATGCGGACAGCGGCAATGTCGGCTTCGATGCGGCGCAGTACGCCACCTTCCCCGCCGACGCAGACGGCATTATCCCCGTCACCGAAATCGAATGGTTCGCCGACGACGCAGCCAACCGCTTCATCGAATTCATCGGCAAGGCGTGGAGCGGTGAACAACTGGAAGCGAACCTGCGCTGGATTGCCGAATCGCTTGGCACGTCACGCGATGAAGACGCCCGCACCACGATCCGCCGCTATTTCGCTACCGGCTTTGGCAAAGACCATTTGAAGACGTACAAGAAGCGCCCGATTTACTGGCTTTTTTCCAGCGGCAAACAACGCGCCTTTCAATGTCTGGTGTATTTGCACCGCTACCACGAAGGCACGCTGGCACGGATGCGGACGGAATACGTGATCCCGCTGCAAGGCAAAATCGCAGCGCGGATAGAACGACTGGAAGAAGAAAAAAGCCACGCGACCTCGACTTCGCACGGGAAGAAAATCGCCAAAGAACAGGAGACGCTGAAAAAACAGGAAGCGGAATTAATCGCGTTTGATGAAAAGCTGCGCAATCTCGCCGACAAACGAATTGCGCTGGATTTGGACGATGGCGTCAAAGTGAATTACGGCAAGTTCGGTGATCTGTTGGCGGAGGTGAAAGCGGTGACGGGCGGGAGTGAAGAGTAAGCGGGTGACGGGTGTGAGGTATCGGCAGGGGGCAGCGTAGGGAAAATAAGAAAGATTGCTGTCGTGTACAGAATTCTGTACAATCAGGTCGGAGGTAGAAATGAAAATCAATGTTGTATCAGAAGCTGCGCCAAATATATCCCCGCTGGTAAAAATTGCCGATTACCTGAGTCGTCCGCAGCAGTTTTTAGCGATAGCAGAAGCCCGTGCCGGATTTAAAGAAGCGTTACAGGAATCCAGCAAGCGTAGTGTGATTCTGACGAACAATGGCGCTCCGCAAGCGGCGCTGGTTCCTTTTGCAACTCTGGAAGCCATGCGCAGCGCTTTATTGCAATTGCTGATCGGCGAAATGCAAACCAGCTTCACCCGGTTGCAGCAACAGATGACGGCAGAACCAGCAGGGGGCGCGGAACCGACGAATGAAGAAGAATTGGAGGCTTTAGTTAAGAAAGCACGCCGCCAACCGAAGAAGGGAAAACGCAACCGTTGAGTATGACCGAACCAATGCGCGTGGTCGTAGATGCCAACATTACGCTGGCTATGTTTTTGGTGCGCCGTGATCAGCCGACCTTTGTTTCTGCCAAACGGCGCTTGTTGAATCTGTTGCCATCGTCGAATTTTCGCTGGCTCTGGAGTCCTGACATTATTGCTGATTATCAGCGTGGCTCATTGTCGGTGGAAGATAATGAACGAATCCGGCGCCGTGCCGTTTTTGATCGCGCTGGTTTTGAAATCTTTCTCAGCGCTTTGCAATTGCTGCCTCCGATTGATGTCACTGCCACCACTTTGAAGGCTGCCCGCCGACGCCTGAATCAGGCTACCAGAGTACGTGACCGTGATCTGGATGACGCAATTTATCTGGCGTGTGCGGTGGATGGCGAAGCACGGTTGCTGACTTCGGAAGATTCTGACCTGTTGCAGCTTGGTGATGAGTATGAAGGAGTGGCGATTGTGAATTGGCAGGGCTTCGCGGCAGCATTACGGAGTCGAAAGTTAATCTGATGGACAACCGACAAATCACCGAAGCCCTCCACAAAATCTATCACGACGAAGGTCAGCGGATTGTGTTCTGGCATGATCCTGAGCGCGAATTCGAGAGTGTGGTTTCAACGCTGGAACTCCCCAATATTACAACCCTGAACCTGCACGAAGAAGCGGCGCTTGCCGTCAAAATCCGGTTGGAACGCGAAGACCCGGCGGGCAAATATTTACTGTATGCGCCGAGTGAAGAACCTGATAACGAAAACGATTGGCTGCTGGATATTCGCTTGTATAGCCGCAGCTTTCGGGCGGATCGGGCTTCGATTATTTTGGATGAATTAGGGCTGGGCGAACAACAATCCCTGCGGCAGCATTTGGCGGAGCGGCGCAAATTTTTCGAGAGCAAAGAGCGCCTGCAAAAATTGCAGCAACTGGTCGCAGCGACGGATAACAAACTTGATCTGGATCGCAAAATGATGGCGGTCATCACGAAAGCCGATCAGCCGGAATTATTCAGCCTGATTCGCACTATTTTCCACGCCTACACGGAACAGCAGGGCGAAGAAATTGAGCTTGAGAACGAACCAGCAAGCTGGGAGCAGATGGCGAAATTTGAATTGACCGCCGTCTTCTGGCAAATGGTCAGAACTTCGTTCGGCTATGAAGATGAAACGCCCACGCTCAAGAAATTCCTGATCCGCTTGTTTATGACGGATTTTGCCCAGCATCTGAAAGCCAAATTCCCCGCTGCCTTACAAAATCTCGTGTTGCCCGTCGGAGTCCGCCAGAATGCCCCTGTCTGTTTAGGCCAATGGCGCGATAGTCGCAGCCTGAGCAGCAGTTATGATCTGCTCTCAGAGCTGGTGTTCAGGCTCACACATCTGAACGATCAACTGCACAAATATGAGTTGCACGACTTATGCAACGTGATGAGTTTTGCCGAAATTGAAAAGACAATTGCCAGCGAGTTGCGCAAATTAGTCCAGACGACAGCCGCGACAATTAATGTTGACGAAGTGCGCACGATTGCAACGCGGCGACAGAATGGGCATTGGGCTTCGCTGAATGTGGCGGGATCAGCGGATATTCCGCGTCAGGAATATCACGCCATTTACAATGCGCTCGTTCAGGCCGCCGAGTTTTATGCCCTGCGTAATCAATATCAGCGGGGCTTTCATTTTGCCGATGCCCGGACGATGTATCAGGCTTACGAAAATGAACTGTACCGCTTTGATCAACGCTATCGCAGGTTTTGCGAGGAAGCCGACAAGGCTGAAATCTGGAATATTTTAAAACCTCTGCGCGACGACATCGAAGCCGTTTACACAAATTGGTATTTACCGAAAATTGCGCTCAGTTGGGGCGCGTTTGTGAATCCGCATGGGAGTTCCGCGCTGCTGAACAACTGGCAAATTGATAAAGTTCCGAACCAATATCATTTTTTTGAGCGACACGTCAAAGCCCGCCTGGACGAAGCCGAAAATCGTAAAGCTTACGTGATTATCAGTGATGCGTTTCGTTATGAAGCCGCGCAGGAACTCACGGATGAACTGAATGGCAAATACAGGTTTGAGGCTGGTCTGAGTTCACAGCTTGGCGTGTTGCCATCGTACACCGTGCTGGGAATGTCGAGTCTGCTGCCGCACGAAATGCTGGCATACAAAAGCAATGGCGATGTACTGGTGGACGGCAAACCAAATGCGACGCTGGAACAGCGGGATGAAATTCTGCAAACGGTGGGCGGCATGGCGTGCAAGGCGGATGATTTAATCAAAAAGAAAAAAGAAGAAGGCAAAGCATTCGTCAGCGGCAAGCGTGTGGTGTATGTGTATCACAACGTAGTGGACGCCATCGGGGACACCTCTTCAACGGAAGAAAAAACGTTTGCTGCGGTCAGAAATGCGATTAGTGAACTTACGACGTTAACGACGTATATCATTAACAGTTTGGGTGGCAATCACATTTTAATTACGGCAGATCACGGCTTTTTATTTACAGAAAGTCCGCCGGGCGAACCAGAAAAAAGTAAGTTGGAAGAACGCCCCGCTGGAACGGTAAAAGCAAAAAAACGTTATTTGATTGGGCTGAATTTACCCGATCACGAAGCCGTTTGGCATGGCACGACTGCTGTGACCGCAGAAGCCACGGGCGAGATGGAATTCTGGATTCCCAAAGGCGCCAATCGTTTTCATTTTGTGGGCGGTGCGCGGTTCATTCACGGCGGCGCAATGTTACAGGAAATTGTTGTACCGGTGGTGACAGTTCGGCATGTGAAAGGAAAGGCCGTGAAAGATACAAAAACGAGTACCGTCACCGTCCAGGTGCTGGGCAATAATTATAAAATCACTACGGCGCGGCATCGGTTTGAATTGCTTCAGATGGAACCTGTGAGCGAAAGGGTAAAACCGCTGACGCTCAAAATTGCCATTTATGAAGGCAATGAAGCGGTGACGAATATCGAAACGATCACGTTCGATAGTGTTTCAGAAACGATGGACGAGCGAAAAAAATCACTGACATTAATTTTGCGAGAAAGTTTGTATAACAAGAAGGCTACTTACCATCTTATTTTGCAGGATGCAGGAATCGGCGGTGGCGAATATCAAAACATCCCGATCATAATTGACAGGGCTTTCAATGATGATTTCTGACCATAACGAAAAAGATACGACGCTTGACGCGCTGCTGAATCAGCATTTTGCCGGACGGGTCGTGCGCAAAGACCTGACGAAGCTGGTGAAGGAAGGCGCGAATGTTCCGGTGTATGTGCTGGAATATTTGCTGGGGAATTATTGCGCCTCCAACGATGAGGCGGTCATTCAGGACGGGTTGCAAACGGTCAAGCGCGTGCTGGCAGAAAACTACGTGCGCCCGGATGAAGCTGAGAAAGTGAAATCCATTATTCGTGAACGCGGCAGCCTGAAAATTATTGATAAAGTAACTGTGACGCTGAACGAACGGCGCGATGTCTACGAAGCGTTACTGGCGAATCTGGGCGTGAAAGGGGTTGAGGTCAAGAGCAGCTATGTGAAGAAATATGAAAAGCTGTTGGCGGGCGGTATCTGGTGCATTGCCACGTTGGAATATTTCTATGAAGAAGCGCAGAAAGGTTCGCCGTTTGTCCTGCGTGAATTGAAACCCATCCAGATGCCAAATATGGATTTGGAGGAATTGTTTACGGGACGCGGCGCGTTCACGGAAGCACAATGGATTGACGTGCTGCTGCGTTCGACAGGAATGGAACCTGCCAACTTTCCAGAGCGCGTCAAATGGCATTTGCTGGCGCGGATGATTCCGCTCGTCGAAAACAATTACAACTGCTGTGAACTGGGGCCACGAGGAACAGGAAAAAGTCACATTTACAAAGAAATCAGCCCGAATAGTATTTTGATTTCCGGTGGTCAGACGACGGTTGCTAATTTGTTTTACAACATGGCGCGGCGGACAGTTGGATTAGTTGGCGTGTGGGATGTGGTCGCCTTCGATGAAGTCGCCGGAATTTCTTTTAAGGACAAAGATGGCGTCCAGATCATGAAAGATTATATGGCTTCGGGGTCTTTTGCGCGGGGGCGTGATTCGATTAATACTTACGCCTCAATGGTCTTTGTCGGCAATATTAATCAATCAGTAGATACGCTGGTCAAAACCAGCCACCTGTTTGCGCCGTTCCCGGAAACGATGATTGATTCTGCTTTTTTTGATCGCTTTCATGCCTATATTCCCGGCTGGGAAATTCCGAAAATGCGACCGGAATTTTTCACGAATCAATACGGATTGATTGTAGATTACCTGGCCGAATGGTTCCGCGAAATGCGCAAGCGCAATTTTGGTGATGCGATCAACAAATATTTCCGCCTGGGCCGCGACCTGAATCAGCGCGACACGATTGCTGTCAAACGAACCGTCTCCGGTTTGCTGAAACTGCTTTACCCCGAAGAAAATTATGACAAAGAAGCCGTGCGACGTTGTGTGGAATATGCGCTGGAAGCACGCCGCCGCGTCAAAGAGCAACTCAAGAAAATCGGCGGGATGGAATTTTATGACGTGCATTTTTCTTACCTGGATCAGGAAACAAGCGAGGAACGATTCATCAGTGTGCCAGAACAAGGCGGTGGTTCCTTAATCCCGGAAGGAGCCTTAAATCCGGGCGTCATTCACACCGTAGCAAACGGCAGCAGTGGGCAGCTCGGATTATTTCGGCTGGAAACACAAGTCACCGCTGGTAACGGGAGCTTGAAGATGTCCGGGCTGGGATCGAACAGCGCCGCAAAAGAGGCCATTAAAGTAGGCTTTGATTATTTCAAAGCGAATGCGTCACGCATCAGCGCCTCCATCAAGCCGGGCGAGCACGATTATCATTTGCACCTAGTCGAATTGCACAATTCTGGTGCCACAACTTCGTTAACCATCCTGACCTTCCTGGCACTGTGTTCGGCTGTTTTAGCCAGGCCGATGCAAGCGCAAATGGTGGTATTGGGAAATATGAGTTTAGGCGGCAATATCATCCCGGTCAAAAACCTCGCCGAATCCTTGCAAGTCGCGTTGGATGCGGGGGCAAAACGACTTTTGCTGCCAATGGCCAGCGTGCGGGATATTGCCACGATTCCCGGCGAGTTGTTTGCAAAATTCCAGACCAGCTTTTATGCCGATGCAACAGATGCTGTATTTAAGGCGGTCGGAGTTGAATAACGGCTTCATTTCATAAAGGTCAGTCATAAATAAGTGGCTGTTGCGGATCGCGTAATCACACTGACGGTAGGCTGGATTCTCATGATGACGGCTTTCGGTTTCACTGAATGCGAAACAGCCCCTGCAAGTCATTGATTACAGGTATCGGTAGTTTTACTTTATGCGAGAATCCACATAGATCGCCTGCTTTCCGTTTATCTGCCTATTTACATTATTTATTTGATTTATGATTCAGAAAAGATCATAAATATTATTGTGAGTTACATCACACGCTCTTACGCAGATTTATTAACTTAACAAGGCAGGAAAAAGTTTATGGCACAAACTCTTTTCGAGAAGATTTGGAACAGTCACGTCGTCAATCAGGAAGCCGGGAAACCCGCGATCATTTATATTGACCTTCATCTGGTTCACGAAGTCACCAGCCCGCAGGCGTTTGAAGGCTTGCGCTTGAATGGCAGAACGGTGCGCCGTCCTGAGCAAACAATTCTTACGGTAGATCACAATATTCCCACCTGGAGTCGTTCGATTCCGGTCACTGATCCGATTTCAAAGGCGCAGATTGATACGCTGGAAAAAAATGCAGCGGATTTCGGGTTGAAGATTTACGGACTCAACAGCAAACAGCAGGGCATCGTGCACGTCATCGGGCCGGAGTTGGGCTATACGCAACCGGGGATGACGATTGTCTGCGGCGATTCGCATACTTCGACGCACGGCGCGTATGGTTCACTGGCGTTCGGAATTGGAACCAGCGAAGTCGAACACGTGCTGGCGACGCAATGTTTGCAGCAATCAAAGCCAAAAAATTTCCGCATTACGGTTGACGGGAAATTACCAGTTGGCGTCACCGCTAAAGACATTATTCTTTTCATCATTCGCACAATTGGCACGGATGGCGCGACGGGCTACGTCGTAGAATTTGCCGGAGAAGCGATTCGGGCGCTTTCGATGGAAGAACGGATGACCGTTTGTAATATGACCATCGAAGCCGGAGCGCGTGCCGGATTGATCGCGCCTGACGAAAAAACTTTTGCATATTTGAAAGGTCGTGAATTCGCTCCGACGGGCGAAGCGTGGGAAAAAGCGGTCGCTGAATGGCGCACGTTACCAACCGAAGACGGAGCAGTTTTTGATCGTGAATTACACATCAATGCAGCAGATTTAGTCCCGCAGGTTTCGTGGGGAACTTCGCCTGGAATGGTCGCGGACATTTCCGGTCAGGTTCCTGACCCCGAAGCAATGCCAGATGAAAATTCCAAAAAAGCAGCACGACGCGCTTTAGAATATATGGATTTGAAAGCCGGACAGCCGATAGAAGAAGTAGCGATTGACCGTGTCTTTATTGGCTCCTGTACGAATTCACGCATTGAAGATTTGCGCGCCGCCGCCGCCGTCATCAAAGGTCGCAAAGCCGCTGCGACGGTTTACGCGATGGTCGTTCCCGGTTCGCAAGCCATCAAACAACAGGCGGAAGAAGAAGGCCTGGACAAAATTTTCTCTGAGGCTGGATTTGATTGGCGTGAGTCTGGCTGCTCAATGTGTCTGGCGATGAATCCCGATGTTTTGAAACCAGGCGAGCGTTGCGCTTCGACTTCCAATCGTAATTTTGAAGGACGACAAGGCGCAGGCGGACGTACCCATTTAGTCAGCCCCGCAATGGCAGCAGCAGCCGCAATTGCCGGGCATTTTGTTGATGTAAGAAATTTTTAGGAGGTAGTCGGAATTCGGTAGCCGGTAGTCGGTAGAAAACATCTCTTCCGCATTCCGCATTCCGCATTCAAGATGAAACCATTTACTATTCACACAGGTATCGTCGGCACCCTGGATCGCGTTAATGTAGACACGGATCAAATTATTCCCAAGCAATTTTTGAAGCGCATCGAACGCTCAGGCTTTGAAGATGCGCTCTTCTTCGATTGGCGTTTTAATGCAGATGGCTCTGA
>JANMKB010000591.1:0-7703 GCA_031371805.1 Blastocatellia bacterium
ATCAAAAGCTGACCGAAGGAACCAAGCGCGAGTTTTACGAAAATCATCAGGATTGGTTTTCGACTCCGGGCGAAGTTGAGTTAAGTATTATTTTTATTCAAAAGGGAAAGAATCCTTTATTGCAACAACAGTCCTTAACCAAAGCCAAAGAAATAAGTGACCAGGCAAGAGGTGGCGCGGATTTTGCGGCGCTCGCCCGCAGCAAATCCGAAGATAATGGAACAGCTAAAACCGGGGGCAAAATCGGAACACTTAAAATTCCTGATCTTTCACCTGAAATCAGAGCCGCAGTTGAAAAAGTCCCGGTCGGAACGATTACGGATCCGGTTCCGATCAACAATGGCTATGCGGTCTATCGGATTGATGGGCGCAAAGAGCCGGTAATAATGCCGTTTGATAAAGATGAAGTTAAGAATGCTGTCTCGCAACGGCTGGCGATGGAAAAAGGCGAAGATTCGGTTAAGGAATATTTAGCTCACCTGCGCGAAGATTCCTTCATCCAAATTGATCCCAGATACCAGCTGCCGGGACTGAAAACATCTTCCGCCAACATCAAAAGCACGCCGTTCAGCGAAGAATCCGAGAAGGAAAAAAAGCGCCGCCAGAAACGTGAGAAAAAAGAAAAGGAACAACAGCAAAAGGATAAAGAAACTGCCAAGCCGAAGGAAACCGCGCAGAAATAACTGACCACCAATTATTATGAAAATATTTATCAGCGATTTCGCCACTGACCAAACCATCAGTACCTACTTTTTGGTCAAAGCGAAAGAGTTTCGCAATAAAAAAGGTGGCGGGCAATATCTGACCCTGACGCTGGCAGATCGCACGGGCGAAATCGTTGGGCACTGGTGGGATAATTTTGAAGAGTCGGCTGAAACATTTGAAGTTGATGATGTCGTCTTTGCGCGTGGCCTGGTCATTCTTTATCGCAATCGTTTGCAATTGACCATGCATCGCATCCGTCCCTGCAAAGATAATGAATACAATCTGGCGGACTATTTTCCTTCGACAAAATATAACGTGGATGAAATGTTCACTGAGTTGATAGAAATTGTCCGCAGTTTTGCGAATCAGCCTTTAAAACAATTGCTCGAAAATATTTTCTCTGACGAAATAACTGTCGCAAAATTCAAACGCGCTCCAGCCGCCAAAACCATGCATCATCCTTACCTGGGAGGTTTGCTGGAACACACTCTTTCCTTAGTCAGGTTAGCCGATAAAGTCGGCAGTCATTACGAAGGCATTGATCTTGATTTGCTGCGGACGGGCGCGGTTTTGCACGATTTTGGCAAAATTGATGAGTTGAGTTACGAACGCGGAACGAATTATACCAATGACGGACAAATGATTGGTCATCTGGCCATGGAAACGATTTTCGTTTCCGATCAAATAAAACAAATTCCTGACTTTCCCGAAGAATTACGGCGACATTTATTGCATATGCTGTTGTCGCATCACGGCAAGCTGGAATACGGTTCCCCGAAATTGCCTTCCACCCCTGAAGCCCTGATGCTGGCGTATCTTGACGATTTGGATTCAAAGATTGAAGCGATGCTGCGATTAATTTCTGAACCGCACGCGACTGGAGACTGGACGCGTATTTCGCCCATGTTTGAGCGCCCTGTTTATCGTCATCGCACGAATGAAAAACCCGTTGTGATTGCAGTTTCTGAGGCACACGAGGCAGTTGCAGCAACCAATTCGCAAGAGAAGACAAACGAGTCGCCAACAAATAAAGCGCCGTCAAAGTCACAACCAGCGAAAGCCAATGCCAGCAGTTTTAATAATCCTTTCGCGCAATTAGCCGAGTTAATAAAAGACCAGGCAAAGGAACAAGAATAAGCTTTATGATTTCCGCTATTTTACTAGCCGCAGGTGAATCCAGCCGCATGGGCGGTGATTTCAAACCACTCCTGAAATGGGGAACGCGCACGGTCATCAGTTCGTGTATTGATAACCTCAGACGTTCGCGGGTGGACGAAATAATCGTCGTACTTGGTTTTCGTGAATCAGAAATTCGCTCCCGGTTAGCCGGGGCCGGAGTCCAATTCGCCATCAACCGCGAATATCGCAAAGGGATGGTCAGTTCAGTCAAAACCGGGCTTTCATTAATCAGCCCGCGAACCGATGGAATTTTAATTGCGCTGGTGGATCAACCCATGGTCGGACCTGAAGTCATCAACCCTTTGGTTGTCAGCTTTGGCGATTATGAAAAACCCATTTCAATTCCAACCTTCCAGGGCAAACACGGGCATCCAATTGTCATCAGCCGTGATTTTGAAGAAGAAATTATGCGGCTGGATGAGGCAGCCCCTGAAGGTTTGAAAGCCCTGCTGGATGCCCACCGTAATGAAATCCAGGAAGTTCCGGTTGAATCATCCTTAATTCTCGAAGACATCGATTTGCCGGAGGATTATGCTCGTCTGGTGGCAAATGTCCCCTCGCTTTACGATTCCCACAAGTGGACTCCCTGATCTTTTACTTACCATCAAGGCAGTCTTCAAGCTAAGAAGTTTAGCGCTGATCATTTTTGATTTTATTTTTATGGCTTACGAAGACCTCCGCGAATTTATCAAAGTTCTTGAAAAAAACAACGAACTTACACGGATAAAAATTCCCGTCTCCAGCGATCAGGAAATCACTGAAATCACTGACCGCGTTTCTAAATCCAACCACAATCAGGCTTTGCTTTTTGAAAACGTAGACGAGGGAAAAGTCCCTGTCCTGATTAATGCTTTCGGCAGCAAACGTCGTATGGAATTAATGCTGCAAGTAAATAGCGTTGATGAAGTCGCTGAGCGTTTGACCGAATGGCTTGATTTCAAATCGCCAACCGGGTTGCTCGAAAAAGTAAAGATGTTGCCCAAACTGGCTGAACTCGGCAAATATTTTCCGAAGGTGGTGAAAGCAGGCAAATGTCAGGAAGTCATCAAGCGGGAAGGAGAATTTTCGCTGTTTGATTTTCCGATTCTGAAATGCTGGGAAGCCGACGGCGGACGATTTATAACTTTTCCGATGGTTTTCACGCGCAACCCACGAACCGGCGCACGAAATTGCGGCATGTATCGCATGCAGGTGTACGACGAAAAAACTACGGGCATGCACTGGCAAATTCACAAGCACGGCGCGGCGCATCACCGTGATCAGGAAAAACGTGGCGTTGAAAAAATGCCCGTTGCCGTGGCCATCGGTGGCGATCCGCTCACAACTTTTGCGGCGACACTGCCCTTACCTGATGACCTTGACGAGATGATTTTTGCAAGCTTCATGCGCGAAAAACCAATTGAAATGGTGAAGTGCATTTCAGTTGATTTGGAAGTTCCGGCCAATGCTGAAATTGTTTTGGAAGGTTATGTTGATCCTGCCGAACGTCGCATTGAAGGACCTTTTGGTGATCACACGGGATTTTATACGCTCGAAGAACCTTATCCGGTTTTTCATGTCACAACTGTCACGCATCGCCGCAACCCAATTTATCAGGCAACCATAGTGGGCAAACCTCCGATGGAAGATTGTTATCTGGGCTGGGCGATTACGCGAATTACGTTGCCTGTCCTGAAACGCCAGTTTCCTGAAATTGTGGACATGGTTTTGCCGTTTGAAGGTGTCTTTCACAACCTGATGCTGGTTTCGATTCGTAAACAATATTCCGGTCACGCACGCAAAATCATGAACGCAATTTGGGGCATGGGTCAGGCCATGTTCACCAAATGTATCGTGGTGGTTGACGAAGATGTTGACGTCCAAAATTATTCTGAAGTCGTTTGGAAAACCCTCAACAATATTGATCCTGAACGCGACATCCAATTCACGCTGGGGCCAATTGATGTTTTGGATCATTCGGCACGACAAATGGGCTATGGTTCTAAAATGGGAGTTGACGCAACACGGAAGTGGAAAAACGAAGGCTTTGATCGCAGGTGGCCGCGTGAAAATAATATCAGCGCCGAGGTCAAACAAATCGTTGCAGCAAAGTGGAAAAAATTAGGATTACAGCCAGAGTGAAAAGTATGAAATACAAATTCTTTGGGATGATTTTTTTCGTAGTGTGTTTTCTGAGTTTTTCTATCTCAGCTTTTGCCCAAAGAAGTATTTTAATCTGGTCTGATGAATTTAATGGTGCGGCAAATATCGCTCCTGACCCTGCAAAATGGGGCTATGATATTGGTGTCGGTTCTGATGGGTGGGGTAACCAGGAACTTGAATATTATACAAGTCGTACTCAGAATGCCTTTCTTGATGGCGCAGGTCATCTCATTATCAAAGCAAGTAAAGAAACCTATACTGGAAACGATGGCATCACACGTGGCTATACTTCGGCCCGTTTATTAACCAAAGGCAAGTTCGAGACGACTTATGGAAAAATAGAAGCACGCCTGAAGATTCCTTACGGTCAGGGGATTTGGCCTGCCTTCTGGATGCTGGGGGCTGATATTGATCAGCCTCAAGTCGGCTGGCCTAAATGTGGTGAAATTGACATTATGGAAAATATTGGTCGTGAACCTTTCACGGTTCACGGCACTTTGCATGGCCCCGGATATTCTGGTGGTAACGGCTTAAGCTCTTCCTATTTCCTGCCAAACAATCAGCGATTTTCCGATGACTTTCATCTCTATGCTGTTGAATGGGATGTCAGAGTAATGCAATTTTATGTTGATGGGATTCTTTACAAAACTATCTCAACTGTAGATTTACCAACCGGATCAAGCTGGGTTTTCCATCATCCATTCTTTCTAATCCTGAATGTTGCGGTTGGTGGAAGCTGGCCTGGTAACCCCGACCTCTCAACCATTTTTCCGCAGGTAATGATGGTGGATTACGTCAGGGTCTATGCCAGTGATAAAAAACCCACGAATCGCCGTTAAATGGAAAACTCTCTTTGTGATGAATTAGCTGTTACTTATCAGGAAAAACGTTTGGTCATTCAGGCAAGACTTGCTGAATTTGCCGCTATCAATACATCCGCTGTTGATGCTACGCTTTTTGAAGAATTAATTTTTTGTATCTTTACCGCCGGATGCAGCGCCCGGATGGGACTCAACTCAATTGAGCGCGTGCGAAAATTATTATTCATTGGCTCTCCTGAAAACCTTGAAATTGCCTTAGTCGGAGCGCATCGTTATCCCCGGGCGCGTGCAGGTTACCTTATTCATACGCGTAATTATTTACAACTCGAATGTGAAATGAAGTTGCGTGAAAAGCTTAATTCCTTCGGTGCTGACATGGAGGCAAGGCGAGATTTTTTTGCAGCCAACAAAGGCATTAAAGGAATTGGTTATAAGGAAGCCAGTCATTTTTTAAGAAATATTGGCTATCGTGGCTACGCAATTTTAGATAAACATATCCTACGAACACTGCACGAATTTGGCAGGATTGAATCTCCTGCTCCACCGTCCACTAAAAAAAAATATCTCGCCACCGAAGAAATAATGAGAAATTTCGCCGAAGAGCTTACAATTGATTTTGACGAGCTTGACCTTCTACTCTGGTCAAACAAAACCGGGGAAATTTTGAAATAGCGGCCCAAGATTTCTTCTTCGAATTATTCAACTGTGTAATAACAGTGGAGGTGAAATATGAAGCCTGCAATTTGCGCTCTCATTATCTCACTGTTTATTGTCGTTTTTCCGGCATATTCAGAATCCCGCAAAAGCGCCATCAAAAAAGCCGACAAAGAAACTCTCGCTGGTAACTTTGACAGAGCAGAAATTATTTACCGTGAGCTTCTGACCAAAAACCCCGATGACAAAGAAGCCAGATTAGGTTTGAGTTTTGTCTTACTCAAACAAAGCAAAACGCTGGAAGGTTATGAAGAAGCCGCCCAGGTTGTGGCACTTGATAACCTCAATGGCAGAGCTTTTGGATTAATGGGAACGGCGCTGTTGCGCACAGGAGACTTTCGCAATTCGGTCGAATCTTTGCGGACTGCCCTGCAAATCAACAGCAAAGATCACCTCGCAATTGCCGGCTTTGCTGAAGTAGAATTTTACGAACATCGGACTAAAAATTCTTATGATCTTTTCAAACGAGCACTTCAGCTTGAATCCCGCGAACCTGATTATCATGTCTCATTTGCGCGCGTCTGCTCGCGCCTCGAACTTTACGGCGAAGCCGCCGACGCTTATCAAAATTTTCTTTCTGTCTCACCGAAAACTGATGAAGAAAGACGCGCCCGAATTCGCGGGCTGATTGATTTTTATCGCTATCTTGGCACAACAAAACTTCATCGCCAGAGCGGGCCTGAAATTGTCACCGTCCCATTTGAAATTTATGGCAATCGTCCGTTCATAAAAATTAAAATCAATAATAAAGAGACCCTGAACTTTGTCATTGATACGGGTGCTAGTCTGTCAGTAATTTCTGATAAAGCCGCTGCGAAAATTGGGATCAAAGCTGTGGCGCATGGGGGAAATGCTCGTGCTGTTGGCGGTGATGGATCCTTTTCCATTGTTTATGGTGTCCTGGATTCAATTGTAATTGCCGATGCAAAAATTGATTTGGTTCCTGCCTATATTCGGACTGTTCATTCACCTGATGAAGTGCCTGCGGAAGAAAAAGCTGATGGCTACATCGGTCTTTCGGTCTTATCAAATTATGCAGTGACGATTGATTATAAAGAAAAAAAACTAACCCTCGACCGAACCAAAATCAGGGAAGATGAGGGAGCGCTCCCAATCCTGGAACCTGATCAGCAAAAATTTTCTGTCCCTGTTCGCTCGACCAGTGGAGGACTGGCCAGCGCAGAAGCATTTCTTGAAGGGAACGATAAACCTTTTAATTTCATTATTGACACAGGTGCAAGCACGACTGTTATTTCCAAAGCCTCTGTCAAACGCCACGGTTTGGAAAAACTCAAATTGAAAAATGCGCTGTTTCGGGTGGTTGGAGCGGCTGGCGTCGAAAATGATGTTGAGGCAATCGCACTTGCAACGCTCACAGTTAACGGTCTAAGGCAGCGAAATGCCCGCGCCCTGATTTTGAATCTTGAGCCAGTCAATGAAACTTCCGGTTTTGAACAACATGGAATCATTGGCGGTGATTTTTTACGCCACTTCAAAGTTATTATTGACCTGCGCAGGTTTTTGCTGCAACTGGTTCCACAATCTAACAGCATCGAAAAAATTGCGATCAAATGACATCTTTATATTTGGAAACTTCAGTGATTGGTGCATATCTGGATAAAGGCGATTCATTTCGTCGTGATATGACAATTCGCTGGTGGGAACACGAATAACCTCACTATAAAACATTTGTCTCATCGTTGGTTGAACGAGAATTAGAAAGAACGAGCGAGCCATATCGGAAGAGCTATCTGAAGTTGATTAGTAAATTACCCAGCTTGGAGGTAACGGAAGAGGCTGCTATTTTGGCTGAAGGGTATATTTCTCGTGGGATCATTCACCGAAAGTTCCTGGGCGATGCTTTACACGTTGCAATCGCGTCCTATCACAAAATTGATTTTGTCGTGACTTGGAATTTCGGGCATTTGGCCAATGTTCATCGCCTGGCCCGCATTAGACTATTTAATACTGCCGCAGGTTTTTTCTCGCCTGAAGTTATCACTCCTGAATTTTTAGTGATTGAGTAAAATGCGAACAATCCATCGCTACCGCTCAGGATACTGTGTTGTACGTAGCGAGATGATTTTCTCTGGCTAAACATAAAAAAAGGACTGAGTTTGACCTCAGTCCTTTTGGCTCTGC
>JANMKB010000599.1:0-3776 GCA_031371805.1 Blastocatellia bacterium
CATAAGCTGGAGGGCAAAGAAATTGAGTTGAAAAATTTAGCGGACATCACGGGCGGCGAGTTTTATCTGCCGACGCGTTTCAAATTTTTCCTGCGCCAGCCCGAGGAAATTCTCAAAGATATCGGCGCACAATACACCCTGACATATCTGACGGAACGCGAATTTGTAGACACAACTTTTCGCTCCATTCAGGTTTTAGCCGCACGCTCCGGCCTGACCGTTAAATCCAGGCAACGAAGGTACAATGAAGACTAAAGACAATAGAAATTAGCACACAATTTCTTCCCTGATCCGACACTTTCTTCTACTTGACTATAATAGTCAGGTACCCTAATCTCTCTCAATGATCCAAAACGTCAACATCGCGGAACTTAAATCCAGGCTTAGTTTCTACCTGAAACAGGTACAAGCCGGACAGGAAATTATTATCCGTGACCGACAACGCGCAATCGGACGGATCACGCCAATCAGTCCTGATACTGAGCCGGATGAAAATTTGCTGGCCTTGCATGCACAGGGAAAAATCAAACTTGGTCATGGAGAAATTACCGCCGAGTTCTGGCAATTGCCAAAACCGCGCATCAAGGGAAAAACACTCAGGGAAATAATGGATGAAGAAAGAGACGGGTAAGCCCGCGCTTGCATTCTGGGATACCAGCGCCATCATTCCGCTTTGTTGTCAACAACTGCAATCTGCCAAAGCGCGTCAATTATTGCGGAAAAATCCTGCCATGGTTGTTTGGTGGGGAACTGCGGTTGAGGCGGCTTCAGCTTTCAATCGACTGTTGCGACAGGGTTATTTCACGGCTGGTAATTTCAAACAAGCTGAAAATGCGCTTAATCATTTGGTGACGTATTGGCACGAAGTTCAACCCCTGGACGAAATTCGCAGCGAAGCCAACCGCTTGTTAAAAACGCATCCGCTGCGGGCGGCTGATGCGTTGCAACTAGCGGCAGCCATGATCTGGTGTCGCAAACATCCCAAACAACATCTTTTCATCAGTGCGAATGTGAGCTTGCTGAATGCCGCACATTCCGAAGGTTTTTCCATCGAAGATATTAATTAGAACACTTATGATTTCACGTTACACAATGCCCGAAATGGGCGCCATCTGGACAGAAGAAAATAAATATCGCAAATGGCTCGAAGTCGAAATCGCCGCGTGCCAGGCCAACGCCGAAGCGGGCGACATCCCGATGGAAGCCGTCGCCGTCATTCGTGAAAAAGCGGCGTTCACCGTTGAGCGCATTCACGAGCTTGAGAAAATTACCGATCACGATGTCATCGCGTTCACAACAAATTTGGCTGAAAACATTGGCGAAGAAGCGCGTTGGGTGCATTACGGCTTAACTTCGTCTGACGTAGTTGATACTGCGAACGGCATGCTGATGCGCGAAGCAGGCGATATGATTATCGCTAAATTGCAAACGCTCAGCGACCTGCTCAAGCGTAAGGCTTTCGTGTACAAAGACACACCGATGATCGGGCGCACGCACGGGATTCATGCAGAGCCGACCACAATGGGCATGACATTCGCGCTATGGTTTGAAGAAAATCGCCGCAACGTTGATCGGATGCAGCGTGCGCGCGATGGCATCAGCTACGGAAAATTATCCGGCGCAGTCGGCACATTCGCGCACCTTGAACCGGAAATCGAAGAGCGCGTATGTTTTCTGCTTGGACTCAAGCCTGCAAATATTTCTACGCAAGTGATCCAGCGTGATCGTTATTCTGAATTTGTTTGCGCGCTGGCAATCATCGCTTCGTCGCTGGAAAAAATCGCGCTGCAAATTCGCCATTGGCAACGCACCGAAGTGCGTGAAGCCCACGAATTTTTCAAGCCCGGACAAAAAGGATCATCCGCAATGCCGCACAAACGCAATCCAATTTTGTCAGAACGCATTTGCGGCTTGGCGCGTGTCGTGCGCGGCTATGCGATGACAGCATTGGAAAATAATGCGTTGTGGCACGAACGCGATATTTCGCATTCAGGAGCCGAACGCGTGATTTTGCCGGACGCGTGTATCTCGGTGGATTACATGCTGGCGAAGATGACAGGCTTGCTCGACAAATTAGTCATCAACGAAAAGCAGTTGCTGGCAAATTTGAATTTGACACGCGGCCTCGTGTTTTCAGGGCAATTGTTATTGGAGTTAGCAGCGGCAGGCGCACAACGCGAAGAGGCTTATTACTGGGTACAACGCAACGCATTAAATTCGTGGGACAACGGCTTGGACTTCCGCGCATTAGTCACAAACGATCCAGACATTTCCAAGCTGCTTAATGCGGAACAAATTGAACGCGCCTTTGATGTGAGAACGCGGCTGAGAAATATTGATCGCGTGTTTGAGCGGGTGTTTGGGGAATAACGTACAACGGGCTGCCAGCCCGTTGCCTGACTTACTGCAAGAATAACGTGGAGGTAAGGTGTAGATGAAAAAAGATAAGAAAATCGCCGTGCCAGCTTCAGAGCCATTGCTGGCAGAATTACGCGAACTGATTGACGGAGCACGCCAACGCGTTGCGACGGCAGCTAATGCTGAATTGACGATGTTGTACTGGCACGTTGGTTCGCGCATTCGCATGGAGATTTTGAAAGAGCAACGCGCAGAATATGGCGAACAGATGCTCGTGACAGTGTCACGACAATTGATGGTGGACTATGGCAAAGGATTTACTCGGAGTAATCTTCAGCAAATGATGCAATTCGCTGATTTTTTTCCTGATGAACAGATTTGTGCGACACTGTCGCACAAATTGTCGTGGTCACACTTCATCGAAATCCTTCCCGTCAAAGATGACCTCGCCCGTCAATTCTATGCTGAGATGTGTCGCCTCGAACGCTGGAGCGTCCGAACACTCCGCGATAAAATTCGCAGTATGATGTTTGAGCGCACGGCAATGTCGCGCAAGCCTGCTGAACTAATCAAACAAGAACTAAAGGAGCTACAGGAAAATAATCGCCTCACGCCTGATCTTGTTTTTCGTGATCCATACTTACTCAATTTTTTAGGACTCGCCGACACCTACGCTGAGAAAGATTTAGAACAAGCCGTCGTGCGCGAAATTGCCGCTGCTGGAATTGTTACAAAAGAAATTACGAGAAGCGCGTGAACTGGCAGAGCGGCGAAGGCTGGAAAACACCCGAAGTGAATAAAAATTGTTACGAAACCAAGACGCGGATGAACGTCCGATCAAAAACGGCATTACTTTTGATCTTTGTAGCTTGTGACAAAAGCATTAGCCTCCGTCTGAGTATCGAAGCGCATCTTGTCAAATTTTTCATTGTCATAATCCTACACTTTAGCTAATTGTCACCTAACAAACCGTTTTGTGAGCGCTTTGCAGTGTTGATTGAAATTTATCCCTCACGAGTGACGAGCTTCGCAACAATAGCTGTTAGGCAGTTTTTCACGATGTACTATTATTTGTAGCTGAATTCATTATCTTTTCTCGAATTCTTTCTGCATCTTGTAAAGAGATGTAATTATGGGGTGGTAAGTGCTGAATATTCAGCAATTTCATTTCCTCTAATATGCGACTTGATATTACTTTCAATGACCTAGACAGTTCGTAAACTCCTATTACTTTACTGCTTAAGCTTAAAAGATCATTTTCATCAAAATCAATTCTAAGAGCGTGTTTTAAAAGTACCTCTCAAGCTAGTCGACCTAGCATGAGCTTGATCATTGAAAGATAGACGAAGGTCTCACTCGTCACGGGCAAGTACTCGTAATCTTTGCTCATCCGACGATTGAAGCTGAGCCAGGCCAGG
>JANMKB010000628.1:0-27351 GCA_031371805.1 Blastocatellia bacterium
AGCGAATATCGTCACGGTGTTAGGTTGTGCCAGCGATGAGGTCATCAAGCGCGTGGTTAAATCCGCCAAAAAATATGATGGCGAGGTGATGGCCGACAGCCTCGGTGTGCATGACTTAATCACCAGAGCGAAAGAGTTAGGCGATCTCGGAGTTGATACTTTGTGCCTGAATCGGCGCGGGATAAAAATGCGTCGTGCCACGCAGACGGAAAATCTGAAGCAGCTTAAAGCCCTGGTGGAAGAAATAGAATTACCAATTTATCTGGCGGGTGGGATTGATTTACTGGAGTTGATTGCGCTCCGCAAAATCCCGCTGGCCGGGGTTATCATCGGTGCCGCAATTGCTGAGGCTGACTCACCAGCGGAGGCAGCAAAAGAAATGCGCCGCGTGATTGACGAAGCCGAAACGATGTTTGGCTTAGGATAGAAAATTTGCGCGTGCCCATTTTCTTCTCACAGGTCTGCGCAAAAAAAAGATCGCCTGTCTCCGCCTCGCCAATTATAAAGTGATGATCTCTCTTCAAAATACCACGAATAAAATTACCCAAACACGCCTTGCCGCTGCGATTTCACGCGCCCAGGAATATTTGCTCGCGCAACAGGAACTCGAAGGGTATTGGTGGGCGGAACTCGAAGCCAATGTCACGCTCACGGCGGAATTTGTGATGCTCCACAAAATTCTTGGGACTCAGCGCGAAGCACAAATTCAACAAGCCGCACGTTATCTTTTGCGTGAACAGCGCGAACACGGCGGATGGGAATTGTATTTCGGCGATGGCGGCGAAATCAGCACTTCGGTCGAGGCGTATTTCGCGCTCAGGCTCGCGGGCTATAGCGCGGACGAGGAACGTTTAGTCAAAGCACGGAAATTTATTTTAGCGCGTGGCGGCGTCTCGAAAACGCGCGTGTTTACGAAATTACATTTGGCATTATTCGGCGCGTTTCCGTGGGAAGGAATTCCTACGTTGCCGCCGTGGTTTATGTTTTTGCCGAAGTGGTTTCCGTTCAATGTGTACTCAATGGCAAGCTGGGCGCGGTCTTCAACAGTGCCGTTATTAGTTGTGATTGATAAGCGCCCGATTTATGAACGCGGCATCAACGTTGACGAATTATATGTGGAAGGTTCGCAAGCGCAAGCCGATTACAAACTCAAAAATAATGACAAAACATTTGTTGGTTCGTGCTTTTTGCTCGCGGATAAAGTCCTAAAATTCGCAGACAAAATTGGTCTTGTTCCTTTACGTGAAAAGGGGATTGACGCGGCGCTGCGTTGGGTGATCGAACGACAAGATCATCCGGGCGATTGGGCTGGCATCATTCCCGCAATGCTGAATTCATTGCTCATGTTTCACACCCTTGGTTATTCCAACGATCATCCGTACGTCAAACGCGGCCTCGAAGCGATTGACCGTTTTGGGATTTCTGAAGGCTCTTATGCCGATGGCGAAGCGATGTATTACCGCACACAACCTTGCGTGTCTCCGACGTGGGATACGGCACTCGCGGTCAGCGCGTTGCTGGATTCAGGTCTGTCACCAGCGCATCCAAAATTAAAGTTAGCCGGTGAATGGTTGCTCAGTAAACAAATTTTCAAATACGGCGATTGGGCTGTGTACAACCGCACGGGCAAACCTGCGGGCTGGGCGTTTGAATTCCACAACGATTATTACCCCGACGTAGACGACACCGCCGCCGTCGTTCTCGCTTTGCTGCCGCTCAAATTAGACGATGAAAAATATCAGCGCGAAGCCATCAAAGCCGCGATGGAATGGGTGCTGTCAATGCAATGCAAAAACGGCGGTTGGGCTGCGTTCGACCTTGATAACACGAACGACTTGTGGAATCAGATGCCCTACGGCGATTTGAAAGCGATGATTGATCCGCCGACCGCAGACGTGTCGAGCCGCGTGCTGGAAGCGTTAGGCCACATCCAGAAAGCGTGGGGCGAAAAACTTTTTACTGAATCACAACTCAATCACGCGCTGAAATTTTTGCACGATTTACAGGAAAGCGACGGCGCGTATTGGGGACGCTGGGGCGTGAATTATGTGTACGGAACGTACCTTGTGTTGGTCGGCTGGCAGTGCATTGGATTTGATATGAAACGCGACGAAGTGAAACGCGCGGCGCAGTGGCTGCGCTCTGTACAAAACACCGACGGAGGCTGGGGCGAAACCTGCGAGTCATACAAAAATCCTGAGCTTCGCGGCAAAGGTCGCAGCACCGCTTCGCAAACAGCGTGGGCTTTGATGGGATTGATGGCGGCAGGAGATTACGAATCGGACGCAGTGACGCGTGGCATTGAATATTTACTGATTACGCTGAACGCAGATGGTTGTTGGCCTGAAGCTGAATTCACAGGCACGGGTTTTCCCGGTCATTTTTATATCAACTATCATCAGTACAGAAATCAGTTTCCGTTGACGGCATTGGGACGATGCCGAAAATACTTTGAGCAAAAATAATCAGCCCCTTGGATTAATTATGGCGATCCCTGATTTTCAAACAGTCATGCTTCCACTACTTCAGTTTGCTTCGGATCAGCAAGAAAAGTCTTTACGAGAAGCGGTTACGGCAATTTCTGATAAATTTAATTTGTCAGATGAAGAGCGCATACAGCGAATTCCCAGCGGAGGTCAAACGACCATTATGAACAGGGTTGGTTGGGCTGGGACATACTTGAGGAAAGCTGAGCTTCTGGAATTGACCAGAAGAGGCTATTTCAAAATTACGCAGCTTGGACTTGATGTATTAAAAAATCCGCCCACACGAATTGACTTGAATTTTCTATCGCAATACGAAGGTGTCCAGCAGTTTCGAGCAAGGTCTCAGGATGGAGAGCGTCAACCTGACATTGACATGATACCTGTAACGGAAACTCTTCGCACGCCTGAAGAAGTAATGGACGAGGCGTTTCAAAGTATTAAAGAAGGGCTGGCGTCAGAGTTATTACAACGCATCAAAGCCTGTACTCCATCATTTTTCGAGCAATTAGTAATTGATTTGTTAGTGACGATGGGCTACGGCGGTACGCGCAAAGATGCAGGGCGTGCTGTTGGACGCAGTGGTGACGGCGGTATTGATGGCATCATTAACGAAGACCGCCTCGGTTTAGATGTGATTTATGTACAGGCAAAGCGATGGGAAAATGTTGTAAGCAGACCAGAAATTCAAAAATTTGCCGGAGCCTTACAAGGACAACGCGCTAAAAAAGGAATCTTCATCACGACTTCATACTTTACAAAAGAAGCCCGCGAATACGCTTCGCTCATTGATACAAAAATAATTTTAATTGATGGCGAGATGCTGGCTGATTTAATGATTAGCTACAAAGTTGGTGTGAATACGCAGGTAATCTATGAGCTCAAAAAAATAGATTTGGATTACTTTGTTGAGGAATAATTTTTATGAAAGCCATCATCGAAATTCTGAAAGCTGATATTACCAAACTGCAAGTGGATGCCATCGTCAATGCTGCGAATAGTTCTTTGCTGGGTGGCGGTGGTGTGGATGGTGCGATTCATCGGGCTGCGGGTTCAGATTTGGTTCACGAATGCCGTTTGCTGGGTGGATGCAAAACGGGGCAGGCGAAAATTACGAAGGGCTACAAGTTGCCTGCGAAGTGGATCATTCATACGGTTGGTCCCGTCTGGCGCGAAGGGCAAAACAGAGAAGAAGAAATGCTGACTTCGTGTTATGTGAATTGCCTGGAAATTGCGGTTGAGAAGAGGCTTAAGACGATAGCTTTTCCGGCGATCAGTTGCGGGATTTATGGTTATCCGGCGGACAAGGCGGCGAAGGTTGCGATTACGCAAACACTATTATTTCTGGCGCAAGACGACTTGATTGAAAAAGTGATTTTTACTTGCTTTGAGGAACAAGTTTATCAGGCTTATCTGAAGGTTTATGGGCCTTAGACAAACTTGTTGGGGAAAAATTAGATCTTCGCATTTCAGTGTGCTGAGCTGAGAACTTACAGTTTACAAAATTTCCATAATTGCCGTACAAATATTCCTGAATTTACGGCTTACTGGGTTGCGGCAATTTAAATAAATCGCCGACAGAACAGCTAAAGCCCGGCAATAATTTTTCACAAGTTAATACATCACTTTCCGTCAGGATTTTTACGTCGGTGAAGGAATAGTAAATCGCTACGGTTTTGCTTTCCGGCGAGACCAGCCAGACTTCTTTCACTCCAGCATCCAGATAATCAAACACTTTGTTCATCAGCTTTTGGTAAATGTCATTTGGCGAAACGATTTCGACTGCGAGATCAGGCGCAATGTCCCAGAGTCCTTCGGGGTCTCCATCTTCGGGGATGCGATCAAGGGCGACAAAAGAAACGTCCGGTAAACGATCATCTTCGCCAACCTTGAAAGTAGTATCGGGGCCATAAACTACACCGAGATTATGTGCGTCAACAAAATTGAAGAGCGTTGCGCTGAGGCGAACGCCGACTCTACCGTGCCTTGCTCCGGCCATTTCTTTCTCCTCCACGATGCCATCGTAGGTTTCATATTCCTGATCAGGATTGAGGGTAATGATTTTTTCTAAAACGGCTGCCATAGCTTTACCTCGCTGTGATGAAATCGGCAGGAGCATTGTAACTTGACACGCGCTGAGGTGTCGAGTCGGTATTTATCGGAGGTGTAAGGTGCGATTGAAAAGAAAGAGAAATCTTAAATCACAATCCCCACGGCATTGAATATTTGCTGAGTACGCTAAATGCGGATGGCAGTTGGCCCGAAGCCGAATTCATGGGAATCGGTTTCGGGCCATTTCTATCTCAACTACCATCAATATCGCAATCAAACAGCACCTGGATGCTATAGCGCATTTTTCACTTAATAAAAAAGACGATTGCGTGTTGATGTCAGAAAAATATTTTCCGTCAAATTCTGCCCGCTAAACGCTTATTGGTTAGAGGTTGTAATTGTGTTATCTACAGATTTAATGCCACGCACGGCTTTGACGATTTTCTCTGCTTTTGTTTTCAACTCACGTGAATCTACTGTGCCGCGTAGTGTTGCCTTACCATCAAGGACAGTGACAGTGACCGCACTGAGGTTCACTTCATCCGCCAGGCGGTTGCTCGCCAATTCCTGCATCGTGGAATCATCCATCATATTTTTTGTGTCTGCTGTTGGCGCTGGCGCAGCCTGCTGAATAATTATCGGAGGCGCTTGTGTCGCGGCAGGTTGTTGTTGGATCACTAATGGTGTTTGCGATTTTTGGGCAGCAGCTTGTTGCGCTCGTGCTTCAGCTTCAGCCCGCATTCTGGTAGCTTCAAGCGAAGTATCGCGGTTCGCGGCTTCGTTTTCATTTTTATTGTTAACGACGTAAAAAACTGTTCCAATTGCCAGCACAGCAAGGACAATGATCACAATAATTGTAGTCGGCGAAAGTCCAACTTCACGAGGGCCTTGTTGGACAGTTTTTGTGATGATCTCATTGGGTCTCAACGGATCATTATTAATTGTTTCCTGCTGCTCAATTCGTTCATTTGGGTTCATAAAAAACTCTCCAGTATAGTGAGGTAAAAGTACAGCGCGCTATTTCTGGTTGCACCTTAATCATACAAGTCTGTACGTTACTGATGCAGTTCTGCTCCGGCAGATGCGCGATACCTTCGCCTGCTGTTTGCTGAATTGGAAATGCAAGATTGAGGCCACGTTTTAGCTGCGGAAGAATTGAGAACCAGGTCTTAAATGATTATGGGTTTGATTCTAATGGCCTTCTCACAAGCTTAGTTTGCCCTAACTAAAGTGTCAGCTTTATTAGTTTGGGAGAGCGTGTTTCAGGTAAATTGTGCCACAATTGGCAACGCACAAAATGGAACCGTCCAGCAATAATTCAAGGAGGGCGAGATGAGACCGAAGCTGATTTTTTTAAGCGCGATTGTTACATTAATCGTAATCTTCTCTGCGAGGGATAAGCCTTTTGCACAAGCGAAGTCGAGCGAACAAACTCCTGCGGCACAGGCGCAAAAACCAACGCAAAAAAAAGATGCTCAGATCGTGATCAGCACAAATATGGTCAGCGTTACGGTCACAGTCAGTGATAAAAATCGCCGGTTTGTGACAAGCCTGACCAAAGATGATTTTGAAGTTTATGATGACAACATCAAACAGGACATCGCTTTGTTTTCAACCCAGGATTCGCCAATCACGCTGGGCATTGTTTATGATTCTTCAGGTTCGATGAATCCGCTCAGCCGCCAGTCATTTCACGCGCTTAAAGGATTGTTTGAATATTCGCACGAAGAGGATGAATACTTTGTTGTCTCTTTCAGCGATAAATCAAAATTGATTCAGGATTTTACTTCGACGCCGAATGACATTATCAATCGGGCTGTTTTCATTAAGCCGAAAGGGAGTACGGCGCTTTACGATGCAATTTATCTGGCACTGGAAAAGGTCAAACAAGGACGCCATGAGAAAAAAGCTTTGCTCATTATTTCGGACGGAGAAGAAAACAGCAGTCGTTATTCTTTCAAAGAGTTGAGTACTTCGCTGAAAGAAACTGACGCGCAAATTTTTGCGATTGGTTTAGGGGAAGGCGGAGCGTTGCCACGGATTACTGAAACATCGGGCGGACTAACTTTTTTGCCTATGGAATACAACGAGGTCGGGGATATTTACACACGGATCGCACTGATGCTGCGTAATCAATACGTGCTGGGCTTTTATCCAAACAATGAAAGCGAAATATCCAGATGGCACAAATTGAAAATTAATGTGAAGACCCCGAAGCCATTAGGGAAGACGTATACTTACTACCGCAAAAGCTATCAATCGTCCGCTTCAGAACAAAGCATGACCAAACCAGTGAAATAGATTTTTAGCCTTGGGTACGCACGCAGGATGCGTGCGTACCCAGGGCAGGCAGTTACGATTTTTTACACGGAAGGTTGTGCGCTGGTTGAAAACTCCTGCTCTTCAATAGTAAATGTTTTCGCGGTGGAAGGGCCAGCCTCTCCCATATTTCGATTTGCTTCACTTCTGATGAGGAAGGAAAGCTTGGCCAGATCATAAGGCTTTTGCAGGACTCTGGTTGCCCCGGCATTAAGTGCTTCGAGTCTGGCGTCTTCACTCGCGCCAGCAAACAGGAATATTTTTATCGCTTTATCACGTGCAATAAGCTGGCGGCACAATTCCACGCCGATGCCGTCACCAAGTTGGTTATCCATGACAACGACTTTATATTTACCGGGCGAAAATAACTCAAGGGATGAACGGAAGCCATCGGCTTCCTCCGTTTTGAATCCGTCGAACCGCAGTGTCTCAACAATTACATTGCGGGTCATAGAGTCATCTTCGACTACCAACACCACGAACTTTTGATTCATGTCTCTATTACCTCATCATTGGGGCGAGTACACACACTGTAAAAAGTTAACTGGGAATATAATCTCAAAGGAAGGGAACGCAAAATCTTATGGAGGATGTGATGGAGCTTTGAGATTATAGCAACTTCTTACAACAAATTTATTTCAGCAAGTTTAACAAACAAGGCACATTATTCTCTTGTCATTATTAAATGTCAACGTATTCTTAAAATACGCTTAACAAGTATCAGATTGGACGTTATGAAGAAAAGAATTAACTTGTACTTAATCATTTTGGGGCTGCTCCTGAATCCGCTGGGGAGCTTTGCTCAACAGGTTGCGTTAGTAACAAAACCACAATCAGCTCAGGAGTTACAAGCTCGAATCAGTGCTTTACTGGAGCAGCCAAAATTTATTCCGGCACGCTGGGGCGCACGGATTATCACCAGTGACGGACGCCTGGTCTTTGAGCGTGATGCTAACAAGCTGTTTATGCCGGCGTCGAATATGAAGCTTTACACGACGGCGGCGACGCTGGATGCTTTTGGCCCGGACTCCAAATTCAGGACTTCGGTTTATGCAACAGCAAAAGCAAATAAGGCTGGAGTTATGCGGGGCAATTTAATTTTGTATGGGCGTGGCGACACCAATTTGTCGGCGCGGTTTGATACTGATCCACAGGGCAAGCCGAATCCGCTTGATGAATACATGGCAGCGGACAAAATTACCGCCATTGAAAAACTTGCCGATCAGGTTCAGGCACGCGGCATTAAAATCATTAATGGTGCAGTGATTGGCGATAACAGCTATTTCGCTACGGAAGGCTTGGGCACGGGTTGGGAATGGGATGATCTGATGTTTTATTATGGCGCGGCGGTCAGTGCCCTGACCGTTAACGATAATGTGGTTACGTTCACCGTCAAGCCTGCGACCCGCGAGGGGCTACCGCCAGTCATCACTGTTCAGCCGCGTACTGCTTATCTCAAAATTATCAATCACGCTACGACGAACAACGGCAAAGATGGTCAGACTCATCTTGGTATCAACCGCCCGCTTAGTAACAACGAGGTGGAATTTTTTGGCAATATTCCCAAAGCCGCAAAAGATTTTTCCGCCGAGATTGCCGTTTACGACCCAGCAAGTTTTGCTGCGACATTACTCAAAGAAGCGCTGGTGCGGCGTGGCATTCGCGTCACTGGTCAGGTGAAAAGGTTTGACGCTGTGGCGCGGCTCAGCAATCCTTTTGCTGAAGCGAAACTCATTGCACTCGCCAGCGTCGAATCGCAGCCGCTGTCTGTCCTGCTTAAGGTCATCAACAAGCCGAGTCAGAATTTACATACAGAAATGATGCTCCGGCAACTGGGCGAATTGCACAATAGTCTGCGTGAGCTTGATGATTATGGTCGTCCGAAATCATCCGAAGCGCTTGGCCTTGAAGCCCTCAAACAATTCCTGATCAAAGCGGGAGTGGATGTTTCCACGCTCAGCTTGCGCGATGGCTCAGGTTTGGCGCGTCAGGACATGGTTTCGCCGCGCTCGACTTCGCAACTGTTACTGTTTATGTCGCAGCACCCACACTTCGCAATTTATCGTGATTCGTTGCCGAGCAGCGGCGAGGGAACTTTGCAACGACGAATGAAAGGCACGGCAGCCGAAGGCAAAGTGCAGGCGAAAACCGGGAGCCTCACGTATGTTCGCGCCTTGTCCGGTTACGTCACGACAAAGAAAGGGCAGCTGCTGATTTTTAGTTTGATGGGGAATAACTACACCGGCGCAGGCGGCGATGTTACAGGTGTCTTCGATCAAATCTGCGCTCTGCTTGCGGATTATGAAGGTGATTTGTAAACCCGTTGTTTGAAAAATAAAGAGCGTCATCAGAATTGTTATCCTGTTTCGTCGCGCTTTGCTTTAGAATGCGTGCGGAGGCAGATGAAGTTATGGCAGGCAATGGCAAAAGACCAGTAATTGGCGTCGCTTTGGGCGGCGGAGTCGCTCGTGGCATGGCGCATATCGGAGTGTTGCGCGAACTGGAAAAAAATAATATTCCCATTGATTTGATTGCAGGAACCAGCGCCGGGGCACTGGCTGGCGCGTGTTATGCCGCCGGGATGACGCCGGATCAAATTGAAGAACTGGCCTGCACCATGAGCTGGAGCGACCTGGGGCGCGTGACGGTTTCGCGGCTGGGTTTTTACAATAGCGAACGAACCGAATCTTTTCTCAAAAAGATTTTACCTGTCGCAAAATTTGAGCAAACACGCGTGCCGCTGGGAATCGTGGCAACAGATTTACAGGCCGGCAAAATGGTGGTTTTTACGGAAGGCGACATCCCGCTGGCGGTGCGTGCGAGCTGTGCTATCCCCTGCTATTTTTTGCCTGTGATTGTGAATGGGCGAATGATGGTTGATGGCGGCCTGGTCGGTCACTTACCCGCTTCGGTGGCGCGTGGCATGGGAGCCGATATTGTGATTGCCGTTGATGTCAATTCACAGGGAACTCCGATTCCGCCGCCGACCAATATTTTTACGATTATGTCGCAATCGCTTTCGATTATGGGACGGAGTTCGGTGACGTATCTTTATCAGGATGCGGATGTTGTGGTAAGCCCACGAGTCGGAGAATTCAGCACCGAAGATTTATCCAAAGCGCCAGAGTTGATTAAAGCGGGGGAAGAGGCCGCGCGACGGACAATGCCCGCGATCAAAAAATTATTGGGGCGAGAAAAGCCCGGATTTTTCAAGCGCCTTTTCTCGAAGCCAGTGGACGAACGACGCGTCAAAATGCTGAACAGATAATTCAGGTCTGGCGTATTTCACTTGAAAAAATGGAACGCAGATAACACGGATTTAGCGGATTAAGGCCGCTCTGAACTGATCCGCGAAAATCAGCAAAATCTGCGTCCCCCATGTTCTATTCCTACAAAAATTTCTTAATGTGATTGATGTTCTGTTCGGTCGCTTGATCATAATCGGCGGCACTCAAAAATCCTGATCCGTGTTCCTGGATAAATTTTGTACTTGCGTCAGAGGAATCAATATCGTCTTCTTTTTTCTCTTTTGCTAAGCCAATCGGAGTTCGATCAAGCGGGATCACGAATTCAGCCGTTAGCCGCCCTTTGTACTTGATGGATTTCAGCGTGTTCACAATTTCTCCCCAATCAAATTTGCCCAATCCCGCAGGCAGCCGGTTGTTATCGGCGCAGTGAAAATCGAGCAGCTGTTTGCCAGTGTTTCTGATCGCCGCCATCGGGTCAGTTTCTTCGATGTTGATGTGGAAGGCGTCAAGGACTACGCGGCAATCATTGCCGACTTCTTTCGCCAAAAGCAACGCCTGATCGTGGCGATTAATAAAGTATGTTTCGAAGCGATTGAGTGGTTCGATGCCGCAGGTGATTTTATTTTTATTGGCGAAGTCGGTGACTTCTTTCAGGCCTTCAACCGCCCATTTCCATTCTTCTTCGGGCGCGGCCATCGGGTGTACTTTGCCAACGGTTGAAGGCACAATGCAGAACATTTTGCCTTCAAGTTTTTTGATCATCTTCAGGCAATCTTTCATGTATTGAATCGTTCCGATCCGCACGTATTTATCCGCGTGAATCAGGTCGCGCCCGGCAAACATCATCGTCACGCCGCCCCAGCATTCCAGCTTATATTTGTCGAGCAATTTGCGGACTTTGCTATCAGTATATTTTTGCGGATCACCGAGGATTTCAATCCCGTCGTAGCCGTAGCGGTGCAGCCGGTCGAGCGTTGTTTCAATCGGTTCAGGGCGCATCCAATTGTGCATGGAAAATTTCATTAAGGTCTCCTTTGTCCGACAAACTGCCAGCTTGTCGGGTGCTTAGTGGTAACGATTATTATCCTGGAATAGTGAAGTAGCGATAAGCTGGCAGAGCAGTTACTCGCCAGCAAAAATTTTGTCTACCCGCTGGCTCACATCTTTCAAATATATTGCATCACCGCCACTTAATTCCACCGTCAAATATCCCTTGTAGCCAATCTCGCCAATGGCTTTGCGGACTTCTTTCCAATCAATACTGCCTTCGCGCAGGTTCACGAATTGGCGGGTTTTCGTATCGAAATCTTTGAGGTGAAATTTGGCGATGCGTTTGCCAAGATGGCGAATCCATTCCTGCGGATAGCCATACATCACAATGTTGCCGACATCAAAATACGCCTTTATCCATGGACTTTTGAATTCATCTACATATTTGGCGTGATCGTATGGAGTCAGTAAAAATTTGTTCCAGACTTCTTCAAGCGCGATGACGACTTTTAATTCCTGCGCTAACGGAATGAGCTTTTTAATCTGTGGTACAGAACGCTTCCAGGCTTCGGTGATGGTTGTAGCCGGATTCACGACCGCCGGGACAAGCAACACTGTATCCGCGCCCCACAGCTTCGCGTTGCGCAATGAAGTTTCCATTCCTTTCAGGCTTGTCGCTACTTCGTTCGGGTCACTGCTCGACAGTGGATATTTCCAGTGATCCATATTCATCACCGAATGAATGCGAAGCTTTGCCTTGTCGGCGGCCTCTTTGATTTGCTCGGCTTCTTTCTGGTCGGTGATCGTTTGCGCTTCCATCGCTTCAAAGCCGCAATCAATGGCTAATTTGAAGCGGTCGAGATACGGCATCTCTTTTGGTAGCATGCTGATGAGGACGGCTTTTTTGAGCTGACCTGGTTGAGCAAAATTATTTTTCGGCAGCAGCGCGGCGGCGGCTGTCAGGGTTGTCGTGGTGATGAATTCTCGTCGTTGCATAAACTAATTCTCCTGAAAAAATGTTAGCCCTGAAATTCATTCATTACAATGATGGAAGATGCACCTGCGCCTTTAATAATGTCAATGACTTCAATCACATTTTTGTAAGGTAGTTTGTCAACAGCCCACTCAAAACGACTAGCACTCCTGCACAAAGCAAGAAACTTTTGCCTGAAGAAAGCACCGGGCCGTTTCGTTGAAGGATGAAAGAGTTGCGGCTCAGGTAAAAGACAGTCTTCATTTTCTGGATGGAAAGAAGTATGGTCTCAATGCGTATTGTTTGATGTCAAACCATGTCCACGTAGAATTTACGCCGGTACTCTTGCAGGAAAATTTACCTGAGAACAAGACGGCAAGCTATCATTCGTTAGCAAAAATCAGGCAATCGCTGAAAGGTTTCACCGCGCATCGGTGTAATCAGATTCCTGGACGAAGTGGGACTTTTTAGGAGCAGAAAAGCTATAATCACTACATTCGCAGGCAGGAAGAAAATGATCGCATTATTTCCTACGTTTTGAATAATCCTGTCAAAGCAGGTTTGGTTACGACTTAACAGGCTTGGAAATGGCGCGACAAGAGAACCGTGGTATAAACTTTTAATTTGCGCTGTGTGCAAAACAAATCCCGGCAAGGAAATCAGAGTTTTCTTGAAAATCTACAGATAAGCAAACGGCACAAACTAAAACTTTAGGCCCCAGTTAGGCAGGAGTTCAGATAATGCGAAACTTCCGATTTTTATTATTATTTTTGATGATTAGTGGTTCAGTTTTTGCGCAAACCATCGCCACTAAAATCACCAACATACAAAAAATTGACGGCTACATTCCCCTCTACTGGGACGCCGCGAACGGCAAAATGTGGATGGAAATTTCTCGTTTCAACGAAGAATTTCTTCTCCAGACTTCGCTCCCGGCGGGCGTCGGCTCCAACTCTATTGGGCTTGATCGTGGACAACCGGGCGATGGGCGTGTCGTTTTTTTTGAGCGCAATTCTAGCAAAATATTTCTGGTGCAACCGAACTATCGTTATCGTGCGCTCGGCAATGATGCAGCGGAGCGCAAAGCGGTAAAAGATTCATTTGCGCAATCGGTGCTGTGGGGATTCAAAGTCGAAGCCACTGAAGGCGACAAAGTTTTAGTGGACGCGACGAATTTCTTTTTGCGCGATGCGCACGGCGTAGCGGATACGATGCGACGCGCCAGGCAGGGCAATTTTCGGATGGACGAAACGCGCTCTGCGTTTTATTTACCACGCACAAAATCTTTTCCGAAAAACACGGAAGTCGAAGTCACCCTCACGTTTGCTGCCGATGAACCCGGACGACTTGTAGCCGAAGTCACGCCGAACGCACAAGCCATCACTGTCCGCGAACATTTTTCGCTCGTTGAATTGCCCGACAATAATTACACGCCGCGCCCGCTTGATCCGCGGGTAGGTTTTTTCGGCATTTCGTTTTTTGATTACTCTTCGCCCTTCACGGAGCCAATCGAAAAACGCTGGATTTCGCGCCATCGCTTGCAGAAAAAAGACGCGAGCGGTGAAGTCGTCAAGCCAATCATTTATTACGTGGACAACGGCGCACCTGAACCCGTGCGCAGCGCTTTGGTTGAAGGCGCTTCGTGGTGGAATCAGGCGTATGAAGCGGCAGGATTCAAAAATGCGTTTCAGGTGAGAGTGTTGCCCGCCGATGCCGACCCGATGGATATTCGCTATAACGTGATTAATTGGGTGCATCGTTCGACGCGAGGCTGGTCGTATGGCTCTTCGATTGAAGACCCGCGCACGGGCGAAATTATCAAAGGCGTCGTCACGCTGGATTCAATGCGCATTCGTCAGGATGTTTTGCTTGGCGATGGAAAAGTCCCGCAATATTCCAGCGCCAGCCGCGCTTGTGATTTTGGCGCGATGTTGCCTGATTTGGAATATTTGGCGGATGACGCTACGGACGTAGGCGCGATGTCGCTCGCTCGCATTCGGCAATTGTCCGCGCACGAAGTCGGGCATACGCTCGGACTCGCGCATAATTTCGCGGCTTCGAGTTATGGCCGAGCTTCTGTGATGGATTATCCGGGGCCGATGATTGAGATCAAAAATGGCAAGCTAGATTTGTCGAATGCGTATGCTGTAGGCATTGGCGCGTATGACAAATTTGCAGTGAGTTTTGCGTATGGAGAATACCCGAATCAAAAAGCAATTGACGATTTTGTGACTAAAGGCGTGAGCGACGGAATGCTGTTTATTTCCGACGCCGACACACGTCCCGCAGGTGCAGCGCATCCGTTGTCGAGCCTGTGGGACAATGGTTCTGATCCGGTGTTGCAGCTCAAACACGAAATGGAAGTGCGCAAAATCGGCCTGGCAAATTTTGGCGCAGCGACCGTTCCAAACGGTACGCCATATTCACAGCTCGAAGCGAAATTGTTGCCGCTCTATTTGCATCATCGCTATCAACTCACCGCCGCGATGAAATCAATCGGCGGCTTGTATTACACTTACGCCGTGAAAACAGCGAGTGGTGCGTCACCGAAAAATATTCAGGCAATTGTGCCTGCGGTCAAGCAACGCGAAGCCTTGCAAATCGCGCTCGGAACGATCACGCCTGAAGCATTGGCGATTCCTGAAAATATTTTGCAAATGATCCCGCCGCGTGCATTTGGCTACGGCGGAGGCCCGACCGAATATTTCAATAAACGCACGGGGCTGACGTTTGATCCGGTGGCCGCCGCCAGCATTGCCGCTGAACTGACAATTTCAGGTTTACTCAATCCTGAAAGGGCGGCACGGCTGATTGAGTACCACACCCGCAATACTGAGAATCCTGATTTTTCTGAAATCATCCGTGAGTTGTTGCGAGAAGTGTGGAAGAGAAATATTCCAACTAATTCTTACGAAGCTGAAATTCAACGCGCCGTGCAAACTGTCAGCGTGATGAAATTGATTGATCTTGCTGCTGACGATGAAGCCGCGCCACAAGTTCGTGCTGTGGCTTCGGAGATGCTGCGTGCTTTGATGACTGACCTGAAAAAAATTGGGATGGTCGAAGCGAATGACGCCGCGCATCGCAAATTTTTGGCTGAAGAAATTGAGCGATTTTTGACACGACCTGATGTGCCGCACAAACGTACTGCGCCGTTGCCGACACCGCCGGGTGATCCGATTGGGGGTAAATAATTGGGATTGATTTTTATGTTATCAACAGTTTTTATTTCACACGGTTCACCGATGATTGCGTTAGAGCGCACTCCAGCATCGGAATTCCTGAAACTACTTGGGAAAGCATTGCTGCGTCCAAACGCGATTCTGAGCATCTCGGCGCATTGGACTACGATGCGTCCGACTGTCAGCCTCGCGGCAAACCCGGAGACGATTTATGATTTTGGCGGATTTCCGCAGGCCTTGTACGAGATGAATTATCCGGCTCTGGGTGCGCCTGAATTATCACTTCGGATTAAGGAATTATTATCGGCGGTGGACATCGAATGTGATGCAATCGCGGATCGCGGTTTCGATCATGGCACGTGGATTCCGTTGCGCTTGATGTATCCCGAAGCGGATATTCGTGTCGCGCAACTTTCGGTGCAGCCGCGCAATGACGCCAAATCGCATTACGAAATCGGGCAGGCGCTACAATCTTTGCGTGAAGAAAATGTTTTGATTCTGGCCTCGGGGACGGCAGTTCATAATCTGTCTACACTTAGCCCCGGTTCAGAGGCTCCATTGTGGGCGATGAATTTTGACAAATGGTTGTCGAGTGCAGTGGCGAGTGGAAACGCCAACCGATTGTTGGAATTCGAGAATATCCCGGAAGCAAAAATGACGCATCCGACGCCAGAACATTTTCTGCCGCTGTTTGTCGCGTTGGGTGCGGCTGCGAATGCGGAAGGCGAATTTCACGGAAAAACTTTACATCGCAGTTGGGAACAGGGCAGTTTGAGTATGGCGGCGTATTCGTTTGGTTAGCCATTCCTTTTATTGTCGCAAACAAAAGGAAGAGCGAGTGCAGCAGGAAATATTTCTTGCTCTCACTCGCCCATGTTTACCTTCATCTCTAACTTATTACCATCTGTTACGCGCTGGCGCATATTGAAAGTAGCTGCGTTTGTAACCCTGGCGGAAGCCGTTGCGGTAATCCGAGTTGCCGTTGCGGTAATGCTTTGAATTACTTGGATCGGGGATGCGTCTTGACTGCGCATCTTCCTGGCCGCGTCGCAATCCGTCCTTGAAACCTTTTTCCTCGTCACGAGTGTAAAAGCCGCCGTAACGTCCGCCATTGTTGCCATAACCACCATAGTTACCATTATCACGATAGCCACCGTTCGGCTCATAATCGCGGTCATGTCGTTGTCTTTCGCGCTGTTCGCGTCTATCTTCCCAGCGATCCTGATCCCTGTCCCGGCTTTGCGCGTGGGTTGTATTGGCGATTCCAAAAGCCGTAAACAACGTCAGCGCGAGAGCCAGTGAATAAATGTATTTTGGTAACTTTTTGTAAGTCATATATCGCCTCCGTAAGAATATTTTTAGCATTCAGTTTCAAGCTCATCCCTGATTCTTTTTGCACTTTATGAATAAGCATCTTTTGTGCCACGGCGTGGGGGAAATATTAGCTGAACAGTAAATGCTTTAGACCTGATAATTGCAGGGTAGGCAGAGAAAATTATTGAGGCAAAGATCAAGTCAAAGCATCCCAAATGGGATGGCTCCTAAACAAAATGGGCGGGCGGGCTATGATGGAAACGGGATTTAATTTATAAATCGCACGACACCCATAAAAGTTGTGACACTTGGGAAACTGTCATTTTGAAAAACCTTCATGCGCATATTTGAGGTTAAGCTTGTTTTCGCTGGTTTACTTAGAAATCTAAACACAGGAGAGTCATTAAACATGAAAACTACCAACCGTCGCATCCCTTTAATTGTCAAAATTTTGTACACCGCTTTTGTTGCCGTGCTCGTTCCGTATTATTGGCAAGCCTACGGCCCCACCAATTTTCTTTATTTTTGTGACACGGCATTATTAATGACTGCCGTAGCTGTTTGGCTGGAAAGTCCGTTGCTCGTCTCTATGCCCGCGATTGGAATTCTAATTCCGCAAGCGGTTTGGGTCATTGATTTTTTGGGTGGAATCGCTGGTAAGGCTCCGGTCGGAATGACCGCTTATATGTTCAGCCCAAAACTTTCGTTGTTCACGCGAGGCTTGTCATTTTTTCACTTCTGGCTTCCGTTTTTGTTAATCTGGCTGGTCTGGCGCCTGGGTTATGACCAGCGCGCTTTAAAGTTTTGGACGATGCTGGCATGGGGACTAATGCTGATTGGTTATTTTTTGTTGCCTGCGCCGCCAGCCCCGCTGAGTAATCCGAACATCCCTGTGAATGTGAATTATGTGTATGGCTTGAGCGATGATCATCCGCAAGCCTGGATGCCGCCACTTGCGTGGTTCTCATTGATGTTGACGGTCTTGCCGACGCTTGTTTATTTTCCCACGCATCTGGCACTGAAGAAAATATTTCCCGCGCCAGTGCCTGAAAAGAGCGGAAGAACTCAGGGATTTTAAGTTAGCATTTGTTGCGGAGCCATTGAAAGAATAGGTCATGGTTCACAAATTGATGAAGGGCGGCTAAATTTGTGAACCACAACTATTAATTTAAAGTTCTTCCTCTTTTTCCACAGAATTTGCACAGCCACCTCATCGCTCAGGAGGTGTAATAAATCAATGATAATTTTATGATTGAAATGAGTTATAATATCTTATAAAATACAAAGGACTTCAGGTGACTGGCAGCGTTCATTATTACCTGAAGGATTGAGTAACGAAAGGTTGCTCCACCGATAATTGAAATCTGATTCCAGATCAGACCCCCATCTGGTATCCCTTGTAGTAGTCAATCGTCTCACCCGTAATTGATTTCTGTGCCCCAGAAAGAAAATGCATGTGGATACTTATCGTTCGTATTTTTCTATGTTTGCTTTTAACTATAGGAGTTAACGCAAATCCGATTTCATATCAGCAAATAGATCAGAACTCTCAAAATCAGAGCAGTTCAAAGAACTCGTCACAGCAACCGAAAGCGCAGGACGGTGGCTCGACGCCGGAGTTTGTGCGGCTGGCAGATGGGCGAGTCGTGCCTTTTGGGCCGGGCATTATTTGTAGTGATGAATGTATCAAATCCGATCTTATCTCTTCGATTATTCCCAAAGCAGGTGGGCTGAATCCCTGGCTCATTGCTATTCCAGTCGCTGCCGCAGGAATCATTGCGCTGGTCGTTTTGCAAAAAGGCAGTGGTAGTAGCACGGTTATTTTAGATACCAATACGCCACAAATTGTAGTGCCACAACCGACTCCAACTCCGCCACAAGCCGAAGTGCCGGAACCCGCGACCCTGATTTTATTAGGAATTGGCTTAAGCATGATTGTCAGAAAAGGAATGACACAGAAAAAAACAAAGCGCGAGGCATAAGAATTTCCTCCAACGCATCCCCTGCCTTTTTTTCCAAGCTGCCTTTTCTGCTTCAGCATTACTAAAATTACTACCACACAAAAGTTACCCAACCTGAAAGCCGCCGCCTTCATCAAACCCCTGTCAATTTAAACTTGCTTTCGTCGCCAGCATTGTTCACTATTTGCACGCAACGAAATGAATCTGAGGGAAGTGCCATGAAGAGGTTTTGCTCCATTACTCCAGCCATTTTATTACTAACTCTCAGCCTTCTGGTGTGGTCTCCAGCGCAGGCTCAGGAGGACGTCGCCAGTTGGGACAAAGCGGTTTCACTTTACAAACAAAATCAGTTTCAGGAAGCCATTGCTGAATTCAAACGAGTCCTGGTCGAATTTCCCACGCATGCTGAGAGTTGGAAATTTACGGGTCTCGCGTATTACCAACTGAAAGAATATGATCAGGCCATCGCCGCGCTGGGGAAGGCTTTGGAACTGAAAAAAGCGGAAGGGCAAAATACGGCTGACCTTTTGCTGATTCTGGGCCGTTGCCATTTGGCGCTTAACCATTATGAGCAGGCGCTGCCGTATCTGGAATCTTTGATCAGGTTACAGTCGGACAATTCCACAAATTATTATCTGCTTGGTTTTGCGTATGCCAATTTGAAACGTCCCAACGAAGCAGTGAGCGCCTTAAAAAACGCCGTCAAACTTGATCCAAAGGACGCTGATTCGTGGTATTACCTGGGCGTGATTCAGCTTCGCGCCGGAAAACTGGACGAAGCAATTGGGGCCTTTCGTAGTGGCGTAGCCGCCGCCCCCAATAATCTTGAGATTATAAATTTGCTGGCTGAAACTCTGGTGCGACGCGGCTTGGCGGAGCCGGATACAGCAAAAGCGAATACCATTTATGAGGAAGCCATCAGGACAGCCGTAAAATTGAAAACTTTGCGCGATGATGCGGCCTCAACCGAATTATTGGGGCGGATTTATCTGGCTGCCAAAAAATATACCAGCGCTGAACTGACACTGGCGCGGGCTTTGGCAATGACGAAAGAGCCGACCGCCACTTTATATTTCAATCTCGGCCTGGCCCACGCGCAAAATAAAGCTTGGGCCAGAGCAGCGGAAATGTTAATACAATCAGACAGGCTCAGTCCGGCGAATGTTGATACGTTGAATTACCTCGGCTTTGTCTATGAGAATTTGCGCAAATATCCGCAGGCAATTGACGCATACAATCGAGCTTATGAGGCCAGTGGGCGGACCAACACTGAGATTAAAGAAGCCATCAATCGAGTTACTCCTTTAGTCAAATTACAGTGAGCCGGGAAATTATCCAGATTGCGCCTTCTTGCTTTTTCCCTGCTGCGTTGTTAGATTTGCCTTCCAATATCTGGCTCTATATCCTCTTTTCTATTAAATATCTGGTTATGGCAATGAAAAAACATGGTGGTTCTCTTCTGATTTTTATCGTGGTGGGATTGGCGATCATTAGCCTGAGTGCGTGTAAAAATACGTTATTGGGTGAGGCGGCGCTGGTGCTGACTGAAAAAATGGATGTGCGGAGTTCGACCGCCAAAGCTTCCCGCTCAATTGGCGGATTAAAACGCGGAGATCAGGTCACGATTGTTGAGCGTGTTACGGAGGGCGACACCGCTTATGCGCACATTAAAGGCCCTGACGGAATGGATGGCTGGACCGATGTGCGTAATCTGGTGACACAGCAAAATATTGATAAGTCCAAAGAAATAGCGGCAACCGCCGCTGAAATTTCAACCCAGGCGGAGTGCAAAAACAAAAGTACTGTCAAATTGCGTCTGTCAGCGGACAGAGCAAGCGATGATAATGTGCTGGCCCAGCTTCCGGCGGGGACGACGTTTGAAATTGTGGTGCGTGAGACGCGCCCAAAAGCGGCTGATAAAAATGTTTCTGTCAAAGCGGCGGCACCGAAAGCTGGCAACGAAACTGACGATAAAGATAATCCTGGTGCCGTCAGCTATGAAGTTTGGTACAAGGTGCGGGTCAAGGACAATGCGATCCTTCCGGCTGGGTATGTTTATGGTGGCTCAGTTGATTTAGATTACCCCCGCGAAATTTCATATTTTTTCCAGGAAGGCAAAAAGATAGTTGGCTGGCAAAAGCTGGGCACAATGAAGGATGGAAAGGGGCAGGATAATCATCACTATGTGATTCTGGAAAAAAGTTACAGCGCCACCGATGATAAAAGTGACTTTGATTATTTGCACATTGTTGGTTTTGATCCCAAGAATAAATCGGTGAGCTATTACAATGTTTGGCGCGAAAACATCAAAGGGGTATTTCCCCTGACGGTCAATGTCGAAGACAAACGCGCCACTTTTCAATTCAAATCGCTTGATAAAGATAATAAGGAATCGCTGGCTCAATATGTCGTCGAGCAGACGGAAAAGGGACACCTCAAGGCTTTTCGGCCAGGTGCTTCAGACGACCCCAAAGACCCTCGCAGAAAATAGCGGCGCGCAAATATCTTTTGGGAATGAGACCGGTGGATCATTATTTTTCAAGTCGCTGTCGTTAATACCAACTTAACTTGACCCGCCGTTCTTCCTGATTTACCCTTTTCCCTACGTCACTAGCTACATCTTGAACTATTAAGTTTGCGAACCTCATCATCTTGTGAGTGATTGTTTGCAACCTGCATTGAAGCCGTCCGACCAATGAAGTCGCGGACATTCCTGCTTGCTGAATGAAACGCCAATATTTATTTGCTGCGTGCTGGTCTTTTGTCAGTCACCGCAGTTTGTTCTTAAACCTTATTTCTTTTCAAGAAAGGCAAGAAGATGTCAAAATCTCTCCTGTATCAAGCACTTTTCGCGGGTACTTTGCTCGCCTTCTGCTTCCTGTTCGGCACCGCCACCGCAATTGCTCAGTCGCAGGCCAGCACTGGGCAAATTGTTGGCACAGTAAAAGACCCACAGGGCGCAGCCGTTCCCAACGCTACCGTAACGGTAAACAATATCGCTACTGGTTTGACGCAAACGCTCACGACCAATAACGACGGCATCTTTCGTGCTGTCTTGCTTCCCGTCGGTGATTACACTGTCAAAATTAATGCGACCGGATTTGGCGAATTTACCCAAAGTGGCTATAAAGTCGAAATTGGTTCTTCGCTTGACGCCAATGTTGCTTTGCAGGTTGGCGCTGTCAATGAAGTCGTTCAGGTCACCAGCGCCAGTGTCGAAACAACGGCTGTACAATCGAGCGCCACAGTTGGCTCGACCGCTATCAGCGAATTGCCGATCAATGGTCGTCGCTTCCAAGACTTTGTCTTACTGACTCCGACGGCAGATGTTGATCCAACCCGTAATCAGATTACCTTAGCTGGTCAGCGCGGCATTAATACAAATATTCAAATTGATGGTGCAGATTATTCTAATCCATTTTTTGGTGGTATTCGCGGCGGAGAGCGCTCCAGCTTTGCGCCGACTTTTCCGCAGGAAGCTATTCGTGAGTTTCAGGTCGTTGCCTCTGGCTTCAATGCAGAGTTTGGACGTTCGACCGGCGGATTTGTCAACGCTGTCACCAAGTCAGGAACGAATGGATTTCACGGTTCAGGTTTTTACCTGTCGCGTCCTGAAGACCTCGCTGCAAAGAATGCTTTTAATCAAATCGCTTCGCCCACGCAAAACCAGTTTGGCGGTTCGTTGGGTGGCTCCATCATTCGGGATAAACTGTTTTTCTTTCTTTCTGGCGAGCAACAATACTTCAAACAAACCCGCACTGTGCTGTTTGACCGCTTAGCGGGATTCGATCCGGCTGCGGCTGCCAATACAGGCACGGCAGAGGCCTATAATTTCTATAAGTCCAACGAAGGTCCATACCAGCAGACAAATGATGGCACGACTATTTTAGGAAGATTTGATCTTAATTTTAGTCCAAAGAATCAAGCCAATGTTCGCTACAACTGGAGCTATAACGCCGCCTCTAATGCTGTGACCGCTGGGACTTCACTTGATCCAACCACCACCAGCGCCACCTCGAATAACGGCACAGAAGGCGACCGCCAGCATACATTTGTTGGTCAGTTGAATACCTTCTTTACCTCGACTTTCATCAACGAATTTCGTGGTCAGTATTCGCGCGAAGGCCGTCCCCGTTTACCAAATGTCATTGCACCATTAGTTGATAATGGAATCGGACAATTTGGAACGGTCACATTTTTGCCGACGACGGAATTCGATATCAGAACACAAATCAATGACAACATAACGCTCAATCGAGGGGCGCACAGCCTGAAGTTCGGCGTTGATTACAACCGCACGTATGCCGATCAGGTTTTCGCCTTCCGTCAAACTGGCAATATTTCGTTCCTGAATTTAGGAACAAGCGCAGCGAACATCATTACCTTATTGAGAATTATGTCAGTTGGTAATGCTGGCGGAACGGCTGATCCTGCAAATCGCTTTGACGATCCAAACACTCGTTATCGCCGCAATGTTGGCAATGGAAAAGTTGATATGCTTTCCAATGAAATTGCCTTCTTTGCACAGGATGCTTGGAAGATTAAGTCGAACTTTACACTGAGTTATGGATTACGTTGGGAAGCGCAGTACATGCCGCAACCCGATGTTAGCAATACTGCACTTACGAATGCTGTAATCAACGCGAAGTTGCCACTCATCGGTGGTAAAGGTGTTAATCCCGGAGTCATTTCTAATCAAACAAATCAATGGGCGCCACGCGTAGGAATTGCCTGGGATCCTTTCAAAGATGGCAAGACGGTTGTCCGCGCCGGAATCGGAATGTTCTATGCCCGTACTCCGCTGCTGACTTTAGCGGGACCCCTCAACAATTTCCGTTCGCCGCCAGGTGACGTGACGCTTGATCTTCGTGGTTTTACTGCAACTTCAGCAGCCGGAACCGCCTGCGCTTCTTTGGCGAATGCAAATTGTCCAAATACCGTCTATAAAATGTTCAAGGTTGTCGGCTTAGACCTGAACAATTTCGCGTTGGATAAACTGCCAATTCTGACAGTAGATCAGCTATTACAAATCAATCAGTCCATCGCGGTAGCGCGTGGACAGTCATTTAGTTCATTGACCGGACTTGGACTCATTACGGTTGGTGATGAATTGAAAAACCCCAAAGCCCTGCAAGTAAACTTCGGCATTGAACGCGAGGTGATGCAGGGACTGACACTTGGTTTGACGTTGGATTATGTTAACACGGTGCATCTCAATCGCAACCGTGATTATGATTTAGCCGCGCCGATTGTTCGCGCCACTGATAAGAGTCTTCGTCCGTATTATGGCGGATTGAATCGCCCGATTGCCGAACTCGGCAATGGTGGATTCTTGCAGGTGCGTGAATCATCAGCCCGATCATTGTACGAAGCCATGGCGTTACGTGCGGTGTATCGCAAGAAGTGGGGACAATTCGATGCGTTCTACACGCTCTCGAAAAACCTTGACGACGACTCGACCGAGCGCAATGCTTCGTTTGCTGAATACGCAGACACCTACAATCTGCAATCTGAATACGGCTTCTCGCGCAGTGATCGCCGTCATCGTTTCACCTTCAATACGGTCTTGAATCTGCCCGCCGGATTCCAATTTTCTGCGCTGGGCAGATTTGTTTCCGGGGCGCCGATTGATGTCACGACCAGCAGCATTATTGCACCCACTGTTTCAGGCTTGACCAGCGCACAATATGCGGCTCTGGTTACTGTATCTGGTAGCACTTCGGGAGATTTAAATCTGGATGTCGGTAATCAGGATCGTCCTTATGTTGCGCCTGGCGTTTCGCTCAAACGTAATGCTTATCGTAATTTCGGCAGCAAAAATATAGACATTCGCATCCAGCGCGATTTCAAATTCAAAGAGCATTTCAGCATTTCGCCTTCGTTCGAAATCTTCAATGTTTTCAAGAATAAGAATATTCGCTTAGCTGGTGCGACAGCCTTTAACTACGGTAATCCGGGTGTTAATGAGAAGACAGGTGAAACGCTTGCTCCTTCCAATCCCACGTTTTTACAATTACGTGACACCGCTGGTAACTATCTTTTAAATAACATCGCCGGTGCGCCATTGGCTATGCAATGGGGCATTCGCATGAAGTTCTAAAGAAAATTTCAGATATAAAAAAGCAGCCGTGAGAAAGTTCTCACGGCTGCTTTTTTATATGCAGTAAATTTTTCGTTTGCCGAAACTACATCGCATCAATAACTGCCAGCACATCCTGGCTATGCGTATCGGTTTTCACTTTGCGAAAGATATGCGCGATGTTGCCTTCTTCATCAATGATAAACGTTGAGCGCAGTACGCCCTGAACAATTTTGCCGTACATGTTTTTTTCTCCCCACGCGCCGTATTTTTCCATGACTTCGTGTTCTGGATCAGACAGCAGCGAGAAGGGCAGTGAATATTTTTCCGTGAATTTCTGATGTGAAGCCTGACCATCGGCGCTGACGCCGAGGACTTCAATGTCACGTTTTTGCAGGGCAGAATGATCGTCGCGGAATCCGCAGGCTTCTTTCGTACAGCCAGGCGTGTCGTCTTTCGGATAAAAATAAAGGACGACCTTTTTGCCCTTGAAATCCGCGAGGTTTATTACTTCGCCATTTGTGTTTTTGAGACTAAAAGCCGGAGCTTTATCGCCATTTTTAAGTTCGGTAACAGACATTGAATTCTCCTTATTCGAAGCGGCACAACCTGAAAGTTTAGGCCACAAGTTTTTTCAGTAAGATGATCTGTCCGACATGATAAAGATTATGCTGAATCACGCCGTGCAAATTATAATACGCCGAATATCCGGTTGCATTCAGCGGATCATTTTCTGCGCCCAGCTTTTCATTTAATCGCTCTTCGGGAAAACTTTTCATAATGGTAAGCAAAGCCTGATGTCGCTGCTCTAGTAGCGTCAAAGCGTTCTTCCAGCCCGTTTCGCTTTGGTCAGTAATTTCAGGGAAATCACCATCTGTAGGAGTCGCCATCGGGCCATTTTCGAGGCGTTCGCGCACAGCATCTTCCCATGCTGCGATGTGCAGGACGAGTTCCCAAATACTGTGCGAATTTGGAATCGGCTTTGCCAAAGCCTGTTTAGCAGTAACATCCGCCAATGCTTCAAGTAACGATGGTCCGTGCCAGGCATTTCCGCTGTAGGCGCGTTTGAGTTGATCTGCAATTCGTTTTAGCTCGCTCATGATAATTTTCACTTTGCTTTGATTCGTAGCGCAAGATCGTCTTGATAATTCGGCGCGCTCAATTCACGGACGCCACCTTTGTGTTTGAATTTTTCTTTCCTGACAACACTTCCACTCACAGGATCAATCCATTCCGCCAAATAATTTCCGGCTGGTAATTCCAGTTTTAAATTAGTCGCTTCATTCGGATCACGCGCCGCATTCAGCGGGCCTTTTGTGCCCCACGAAAAATTCACTTCGGCGTCGTTACGTGTTAGTTGCACGTCGGAAAGCGACGCGTCCTTAAAATACTCGACCTTCAATCCGTGCCCGTAGTTATTGGGTAAAATCAACGCATTGGTCGGAACAACTTCTTTCGGCTGGCGTGCGCTTGACCATAAAAATTTGGTCACACCTTGTCCGCCGTTGTAAAAATATTCCAGCTTGAGGTCATATTTTTTTCCGGCTTCAAGTTTAATTTTTCCCGTGTCTTCCGTCTCGCTGTGATCCGTCCAATTGTTGATGATTTGCTCGCCATTAATCCACAAACGAACGCCATCATTTGAGATCGTATGAAAATTATATTCTTCAGAAAATTTCGGTTCAATTTTCCCCATCCACCGTGCTGAGAACGCGCCAAAAATCATCGTGCGCAAATACACAGCGTAGGCTTTGCTGGGCTGCCCCAACGCACGCGCTGTGACTCCTTTCGGGACGCCGCTTCTGATGATGGAATTGTCCGGTTTCATCTTCAAAAAATCAAAGCCATAAATAAAATCGCGCAGGTAATTCAACTGCTTTCTGAATGTCGGATTTCCGCTGCCGGGTTGCGTGTCGGGATATTGAAATGTCCCCTCTTCTTTTCCGGCCGTGAACGAATAATCGAGGCTATTAAAAAGCCCACCGCCCGCGACGATGAAGTCCCAGCCTTCCATTCGGTACGGCGTTTCTTTCGCTCCGGCAAAGCCAGTTTCGTTGTCGCCGATGACTTTGTTCAGCGCGAAATTCATCTCAACAGTGTCCGGAGGATAAGCATAGTGAAAATTAAAAATCGAAACTGCCGCGTGCGGATTGACGACTTTTTGCTTGCCGTTATTGATGTTTTGTGAGATCAGATGTTTCTGCGGAAAATCTTTTTCAGCCTCGACTATCACGTCGGCGATGTGGCGTTGCCATTCGTCGCTGACTCCTCCGACATAAGGTTCGTTGCAAATTTCGTAATAAATATTATCGAAATCTTTCAGCTCCGCGACGACCTTGCGCACGTAAGCATCCTGCGCCGCTGTCACATCAGGGTGCTTCAACATTTCCGCTTCATCCCATTTGCAATTGCCGACATTGTTGATGTTGTTCTTGAAATAAAACGGATGCGTGAACCAGGAGTTATCGCCGTAATAACTGCTGAAAAGATTGGCTTCGATGATAATACCGCGCTTGCTGGCCTGCGCTGCGAAATCTTTCAATCGCGCAAAATATTTTTCATCCCACTTCGTCAAATCGAATTTATTGCCGCCGTCAAAATAGCCGGGAACGTTGCTTCGCTGCCACGGCGCAATAAATTTTTCCTGCTTCGGCGCGAGGATATTATCTTTGATTCCGAACGCTCCGGGCTGTTCACGATATGCCAGAAATGTCCGTGTCAAATTCAATTTATCCTGCGCCAGTGTATCC
>JANMKB010000646.1:0-2459 GCA_031371805.1 Blastocatellia bacterium
TCGGCAATTTTATTTAATCCCTCAACGATTAATTTTACTTCCGCTTCGTTCAGGATTCCAGCCTTGCCTAAAGCTCTCGCCTGAATGTTGCAGCCCTGCAAATCAGCCGTAAGCAGACGTTGATCAAAACGAAAGCTCGCATTGAACTCAGCAAAAAAAGTATCTGCTTCTCCGGTAAAACGACCGCCCCAAAGTTTCATCTATTCCTTTTTTAGTAAATTTGCCTTGATCAGATCAACCGCGATTTCGGCTTCGGCGGGATTCGTAAAACCGATGACGACGGTATCAGGCTTGAATTGTTTGATGTTGTGTTTGAGCAGCATGAATGGGCCAAGTGGTGTGCGTGTGACTTCGGTAATTTGCAGCCCCGTTAAAGTCGCAATCGCTTTGGTCGGCGTCGTAAAATCGGCGACGACTAATTGTTTGGCAGAAATTTTCAGCCAGCTTGTGCGCTGATCTTCCCACACCATTTTCTGGCCTTTGCGTTCTCTGATGGGTCTGCGCCAGCGGCTGTCGTGCGTGATTTTGAAAGTTGCCGCCCCACCAAGTTTGATGGCTTGCAACATGGTCGCTGCAGCTTTGGGCAAATCCTGCTTATATTCGTTGTAAATCATGCCGAGGTATTCAAATCCTCCCGGCTGTTTTGGATCGTCCTGCGTTAACCGCTCAAGCTGTCCCACCGCTTCATCAACTTTGCGTTCACCCGGTAAATTGAAAGCGTTGATGATTTGCGTCAAACGCTCCTGATAACCTGCCGCCGTTAATCCTGTGTGATTGAACTTGAGCGTATACGGGATCGGAGCCGCAAGCGATGTGGTGGAGGTGGCGATTACCCGGACGCGATAATCTCTGCTTTCAGGCAAAGTAGCGCTGGGAGTCGTCAGGCGAAATTCGCCGGAATGCTCATCATATTTGAGCGGGAGCGCGTTTTTACTCGCATCAATGATTTCGACTTTCAGCCCTGGCGTAGGGCTGAGGAGGTGCATCGTGAATAAATCCACGTCGGACGCAGACAAATTGTATTCCTGATAATACATGTTTGGCGGAATTCGACCGGCTGATTGCGGATCAATTTTGCCTTCCATCAGTTGGTCGAAAACCAGCTTGTCAATTTTGGTCGGTTCCTTCGCCACAATTGTTTTGGGAACTGGTTTCGCGGGAGTCTTTGGACGGGTAACAGGTTTTGGTTTTGCTTTGGCCGATGTTTTTGGAACCGACGGCAGGTCACCGCTTCCGCTTTGCGCGAAACTATTCAGGCTCAAAATCAAAACGGCAAATAATAGCGTTGGGTGAATAATAATGGTGAGTCTCATCATTTACGTTTATGGTATATCCTGGGCGCAACGGAAACCTGTGGCTGAATAATCGGCGTCAATTCCGTGCGGCCAGTCATTGTGGGTTGCCGGCCAACCGCGACGCAAGGTCGTGGTCGCTTGTTTCGGATCCGTTTTCCACGATCCGCCCCGAATTACTTTTAAATTTTGATAGCCTTCCTGGGTGGGCAGCTTGCCGCCGTGATATGCCTTCAGATTACTTGATGTCCATTCCCAGACATTCCCAACCATATCAAGCGCACCAATGGGGCTTTGCCCTTCGGGATAACTGCCGACCTGCGAGAGATTTTCCTTTTGCTTGCCAGTGGTTGCATCCGTTTTTAAATTCGCCAGGCCGGGCTGGAACTCTTTGCCATAAGGATAAAGCCGACCATCATTGCCACGTGCGGCATATTCCCATTCTTCTTCAGTCGGCAAACGTTTTTTCGCCCATTTTGCATAATCGGAAGCGTCTTCCCAGGTGACATCGGTGACGGGAAATTTGTCCTGTCCTTCAGGATAGGATTTGTCTTTCCAGGCGGGTGGCGCGGAATGTCCGGTCGCTACCACAAAGGCTTTGTATTGTTCGTTGGTCACCTCGGTTTTATCCAGCATGAAAGGCTTGACCTGCATGATATGTGAAGGCGTATCAATATCATCGCCATCATCGCGCCCCATTTGAAATTGCCCGCCAATAACCAGGATCATGCCTGGCGGTGGATCAGGCGGGCCACTGGGAGCGGGATTCGCGCCGGGCTGTTCCTCCGGTGGTAAAGCCGCCGCGACGCCCGATACGGCGGGCACATCATTTGGCTTATTCGCGACAGTTTTTTTAGACGAGGGGGCAAATGCCCACCAGCCCAGGCCACCAAAAAGCAGCAGGGCAATGACGGCGAGTGCCGCATACAGCGGAGTCCGGGAACGTTCACGAATAACAGTGTCGGGTTTGGGTTTAGCCGCGAAGGATGACTCAACCGGGACCGTAAATCGTGGCTCAACTGCCGTCGGCTGATTCTGGCTGGCAAATGCGGATTCCAGTTCGCGGGACAAATCCAGCGCCGATTGCTGGCGATCTTCCGGGTTTTTCTCCAGCGCTTTCAACACGACGCGTTCGATTTCGGTTGGGAGGTCAGACCTCAGGTCAGT
>JANMKB010000668.1:0-10154 GCA_031371805.1 Blastocatellia bacterium
GTCACAGATTGAATATTCTCAACGCAAAGAGACAAAGGGGCAAAGGGACAAGGGCTGGAAAGTTTGGCTGCTCTTTGTCCCCTTGTCCCTTTGCCCCTTTGCGTTAAAATTTTACTCAATTAATGATGCAATGGCTTATAATCTTTCCGGTCTTGCCCCACCAATCAAAAACGCTCCCAGCCTGACAAAATTTCCGGTACTCTTTGCGTTCTTATCACCTTTGACGCGAATCGTTAATTTGTGTTCGCCTGGTGGCAAGCCTCCGGCGATGAGGCGGGTGCTGATGTGGTGATCTTTGTAATACGTGTCAATTTGTCGGAGTGGATCAGGCGCCGGCTTGTCATCAATCAGGCATTCGATGATGCCGCAATCAGGCCCCATGCGATATGACAGCCCTACGACTGTGCCCTCAAAACTGACGCTGATTTCGGCATTGGCTTTGTCGGTTACGAGCAATGATGACGGGAGTGTTTTGTCGGTTGTAGCGTCACTTTTCCAGGTTGCATTGTGGACAAATTCTGCGAATGGTTTCAGCTCTCCATACGTCATTTCATCACTGAGGAGATAGCCGGGCAGAACTTTGACCAGCGGTGATGGCGCGAGCGTTTCCTGCGCCGTCAAAAAATCAGTCACCAGATTGGCATACAGTTTGTAGCCATCATCGTTCGGATGCACTCCGTCTTTGCTGATTGCTGAAAAACTAATTTTGCCTTCGTCAATTTGCTTCCAAACAGCATCCTGCAAATTAATGGCAGGCAGGCGATAATAACTGGCAATCGTTTCGTGCCAGGCAACGACGGCATTACGTTTTTCGCTGGTGGTGTAAATCATCACGATTTCGGGCGGTTGGGAAACAGCCAGTAATTGACGGATGATGCCTTCGAGCGATTTTTTCGCAGCCTCTTCTTTTTCGCCTGCATCGTTGATTGCAAATTCGATAAATACTAAATCGGGCTTTTGCTCAACGACATCCCGGCGCACACGAATTGAGCCATAGGCCGAACCTGTGCCGCCGACTGCCGCGTTGATTTCGTTGATTTGAGATTTGGGAAAATGAGTCCGTAACCAGGTGGTGACTAAGGCACGATAAGAAGTTTTGTTCGGATCGGTAGCGCCTGCGCCCTGTGTGATTGAACCGCCCAGATACGCGACGGTGACAGCTTTGCCGGTGTGAATCTTTTCATAAAACAAACTAATATTGCGGCGTTGCGATTCAGGCCTTTCAACCGATTGCTGCCCCGGTGAATTTGCCGTCAGCAAAAAGAAAAAAATTAAGCCTGTAAAAATGATTCGTACCACGTAATTGTTCATTATTATTTGTCCTCCGCGAAAATTTCCGGCAAACTCTCAAATTTCGCAGACTTGCTTAAATTAACTCAAAGCCTGCAACTCCTATACTGATTAAGAACGGGAAAATATGCAAAACATTTTTATCACTGGCGCCAGTCGCGGTCTGGGTTTGGAATTTACGCGCCGCTTTATTGAACGTGGCGACAGAGTTTTTGCGGCGTGTCGCAACCCACAGGAAGCGGGCTACCTCGGTTATCTCAGGGAAACAACACAGGATCGCCTGTCCATTATTAAACTTGATGTCAGTGATGAAGGGGCAATTTTTGATGCGTATGCGATGGTGAAAATGCAGACCAAACAACTGGATTTGCTGATCAATAATGCAGGCATTTATTTAGGACGGCGGGGCGATACGCCACAAGCCCGTGATGAGCAGGGCAGCGACGAATTCGGTTCGTTAAATCTGACTGATGGGATCAATGTTATGCGCACGAACGCCATTGGGCCGCTGCTTATCGCGCAACAATTTATCAGTTTATTGCAAGCCGGAAAAAATCCTCGCGTGGTGAGTGTGACTTCAGGTTATGGATCAATTTCAGGCAACGACTGGGGCGAACCATATCATTACAGCGCAAGCAAGGCAGCGCTCAATCAATACATGCGTTCCTTTGCGATTGATGCCAAGCCAATGGGAATTGCTTCGGTGGTCATTAGTCCTGGCTGGGTGCAAACCGAAATGGGCGGCCCCAGTGCGCCAATTAAACCATTGGAATCCGTGGATGGAATGATTCGGGTGATTGACGCCCTGACGCTCAGTCAGACAGGCTTATTTTTTGACTGGCAGGGGGAAAATCTGGATTGGTAGAGCAACCCGCTAAAACTTTTTGGCAACGCTGGTTTGCCGCCTTAGCCATAGACGCGACGCCGCTCCAAGTCTCGCGCGATTTTCGGTTACTGTTTATTGGGCAGGCAGTTTCTGCTTTTGGTTCGATGATGACGTATGCGGTTTTTCCCTGGCAGGTGTATCAGCTCACCAAATCCAATGCGCTGGTCGGTTTAATCGGCGTCGTAGAATTCGTGCCAATGTTCACCTTAGCCTTTATTGGCGGAGCTTTGGCAGATTCCGTGGATCGTCGCAAATGGATTATCTGGACAGAAATTGCCAAAACATTTTTGATTTCTTTGCTGGTCGTAAACGCTATTTTGCCACAACCACGTGTCTGGTTTTTATTCGTCGTAACATTTTTTTATGCAGCGGTCGCAGCGTTGCAACAACCGGCGCGTGAAGCCTTGATTCCAGTTATCGTGCCGCCTGAATTGATGTCTGCTGCTTCGGCGCTGGGGATGTTGCGCTATAACTTTGCGGCGATTGCCGGGCCGGCATTTGGTGGCATGATTGCTTCAATTTTGGGGGCAGGCTTCGCTTACGGAATAGATGTCGCAACATTTTTGGTGTCGCTTGTTACGTTGGGTTTGATGAAGGCGACACCCGCGCCGGAAAAATCAGAAGGCGTTAATTTGCGCTCCATTAAAGTTGGCATGCGTTATGCGTGGGAGCGCAAAGATTTGCTTGGCACATATCTGATAGATTTGAATGCGATGTTTTTTGGCATGCCGCTGGCATTGTTTCCGGCGATGGCCGAACAGTTTGGGAACTCCTCTGTCGGGTTGTTGTATGCGATGCCTGCGGTTGGCGCATTGCTTGTCTCGCTGACTTCAGGCTGGACGGCAAAGGTCAATAAACACGGGCTTGCAATCGCGCTGGCAGCAACGATCTGGGGCTTGGCGATCATTGGCTTTGGCTTAGCTTCGCAACTGTGGCTGGCGTTAATATTTCTGGCGCTGGCAGGCGCTGCCGATGGGATCAGCGGAATTTTTCGGATGACGATGTGGAATCAATCAATCCCGAATCATTTGCGGGGTCGACTGGCAGGCATTGAGTTAATAAGCTATACGACTGGCCCGATGCTCGGCAATGCCGAAGCCGGATTTGTAGCGAGTCTGTACAATGTGCGCACGTCCGTAGTTTCCGGCGGCATCCTGTGCGTGATTGGTTCGGTCGTTGTCGGAGCTTTACTACCAGCTTTCATTAAATACGATGGACGCACAGGCGTAACGCGTAAAGAAGAGGAAGCCGCTGAGTGGATGGAATCAAATGCTTAGCTGTTCAGCGGCAGCAGCGGCGTGATTTAGGCAGGTGTGATGTTGATTGCTGTGTGGAAGGCATCTTGCCAATGAGCAAAGAAGCTATTCCGTTCTTGCGAGTGCTCTAAACCATCAGTCGGGTCAATAAAATTAATAGTTTTATCTTTGAGTTGTGTGACCACTACGGCATGAATATTTATTTCCCGCGAGAATGTGGACGCCGGGATTCCTAAAAAGACAAGGACAGGTTTTTGCTGACTTAGAACTTTGGAAAGGACAGTTGGGTCATCATAGGTGATAGCTACCGTTAGCTCTAATTGTCGTGCTGCGTCGGCCAGCGCCTCTGGTGTTGTCCCATCCAGAGTCGTCTGACAAAGCCTGAGCAATTCAGTTTCGGTACGTGGATTCCATAAAACTCAGCGATCATTCGCAAGCAGGCGACGGCACAGGTATGTGGCTGCTCTTGTTTATAAGGCGTGAGTTTCATGAAACAAGGGAGGAAGGTAACCAGGTAATTACAGCGTAATCGGTGGTACTCAATCTCAATACGCCGCATAATTCATTAGTTGCTGTGCGCCGAATATCAATTGACCAAAATGTTTCCGGGTCTTGTCCTTGCAGGGACGGCGCCCCTACACTTAAAGCATCACCATGATTCATTAAAACATAGCGCAAGGCGCGACGTTGTGCTTCATTGGCGGATTGCAGTAAAGAAGAAATGTTGGTGTTGACCTGCACATGAGTTCCTTCCGGCAAATCAACCGGATGCAGCGGCTTGAAGGTTCCGTTCAGGTATATGGCTTCTATCGTTTCCAGCATAGACTGTATCAGGTTAGGATGGGAGGAGATGATTGTCAATTAACATCGTTAGCGTTTACCAATACCTTCGCCAATTAGTGGATAGAATGAGCAACTTTCGCCGGATGGATAGTGCCTGCTTTACCAATTCTTTCGGTGACTTCTTCAATTGCCTCTTTCATTAAGATTGTTTCTGGTTTTTCCAGAAGTATTTTTATTGCTTCGACCACATATTTTACGCCGCAATAAGGCGTTTTTAAGGCCCCTACTCCGACACATTTTTCTTCGCTGTTTTGTAGCAATTTGGCCCTCAACAGCACCCTTAAGAAGGCCATATTTGCCGCATTTTCCCCGCCCGCTCCCAATCTTGATTCGTTCGCTAACTGCCTCCTTTGTCCGTCCCCCGCGCAAAGCCCCGCCTCGTCACCCAACCCGTCATCGTTAAAAGAGCGGGAATAATTATCGCCCAAGGTCGGAGTCTCTCCCCTGTCACGAGTGGTTGAAAACACGCAACCAGTGCTAATATCTCCTTTGCCACGAGGTTCCTTTTTAGTTGATTTTATTTGCCCCTATAACGCTGCTAAAAAACTCGTTTCATTTTCTATTTTATCTCACATTTTTAAATATCTTTTGGCGAAGGTATTGGTTTACATTAGGCAATAAATATCACGGAGGAAAAATGCAGACACGACAGCTTGGAAACAGCGATTTGAATATTACGCCTATTGGCATTGGCGCCTGGGCGATTGGTGGCGGCGAATGGGCTTTTGCGTGGGGCGATCAGGACGATCAGGATTCCATCAACGCGCTGCGGGCGGGCATTGATGCCGGAATGAACTGGATAGACACTGCGATGGTTTATGGCCATGGGCATTCAGAGCAGGTCGTAGGTCAGGCAATCAGGGGATTAAGTAACAAGCCTTACGTCTTTACCAAATGCTCAAGATTGCAGGCGGCAGATGGCTCGCTGATTGGTTGCCTGAAGGCAGATTCAATTCGCAACGAATGCGAACAAAGCCTGCGCAATTTACAGGTAGACGTGATTGATCTTTATCAGCTTCACTGGCCGATTCCTGAAGAAGATATTGAAGAAGGCTGGGCGACGCTGGCAAAGCTCAAAGAAGAAGGCAAGATTCGTTATATCGGCGTTTCAAATTTCAATGTCGAGCAACTGAAAAGGGCACAGTCAATTGCGCCGATTACTTCGCTGCAACCTCCATATTCATTGATCAAACGTGACATCGAAGCGGAAATACTTCCGTTTGTCGGGGCCAATAATATCGGCATTCTGGCATATTCGCCGATGGCTTCAGGATTGTTGAGCGGCAAGATGACCAGAGAACGGGTCGAGAATTTTCCCGATAATGACTGGCGTAAACGACGTGATTTTTTTCAGGAACCAAGTCTGACAAAAAATCTGGCTTTGGCGGAGAAATTAAAAGCTATCGGTGAACGTCACGGACGCACCGCCGGAGAAGCCGCGATTGCCTGGACTTTGCGTAAACCGGAAGTGACTGCGGCCATTGTCGGGATTAGAACCCCGGAGCAGGTGCAGGGCGTAATTGGCGCAGGTGAGTTTCGTCTGAGTGCGGAAGAAATTGCGGAAATTGAAGTATAGGTTATTTTTGGCTGCCAGGTTCATAACGAGCAATTTCTGCCAGCTTTTTTTAAGCCGCTTCTGGTTCCGATGGCAAACAACAGACCTCTTGTAAAAGTAGTTAAATGTCACCACAAAATCGGACTGGCGGTGAATGACTGCCCCACGATCATCAACGTCAGGCTAAGTTTCCGGCGGTAACAGCAGGCGCGTCAGCTTCATCTCCGTTGCGGTTGGAAGTTGCTGGCGACAATGCTGGATGGCAAGAATAATCACTAAGTCTGCCACCTGATTGAATTCGTACAAAACCCGATAATGATGAAGATTTTTTTGCCAGGATTGACAGGATGAACAAGCTGACCTGCCGGGGCTGGACGACGCACCTTATACCGTTTGTTCTTTTCTGCGGCGTGCGCCTTCGTGTCGCTTCGTGGATGAGAAATGCTGGCAGGCGATACCTTACAAATAAATTAATTGATGTTCGTGTGCTTCGACATTCACGGCGGCGTATATCTCATCAATCAATCCATAGCCATACCGCGCCAGGAAATAGCTGACATTGATTTCCCGCTCCTGCAATCCTTTGTTGGGATACAGCACGGCAAAGGTGCGTTCAATTTGCTTGTGAGTCGCCTCGTCATGCTGGCTCAGATTTTTGACAAACGTCGCGCGCAGACGATGAATGTTCGAGAGAATATTTGCCTCGCCACCTTTAAGCGCGGCGGCGAGTGGTGGGTCGGCTTTTTGCAGCGCAGCGCGGAGCTTTTCCAACTGTGCGGCAAATATTTTTTCCGTGTCATCAAAGGCCGCCGTCGTTTCTTTGTCCATTCCCTGCTCGACGACTTTAGTGATGACTTCGGGCAAGCCGGCAAATAAATCGCTAAAATTCAAACCATTTTTGCTGAGCGTTTTGGCCTGCCGCCTTTCAATTAAAGTAAAACTGGCACGTGGTAATACCACTGGCTCCGGGCGTCTCAGCAATTTGTAACCAGCGCGTAGCTGAGCAAAATAAGCGATCTCCGCCGGACCGCCGATATAGGCCAGAGTCGGCAACAAAAAATCCTGCACAATCGGGCGCAACGTCACATTCGGGCTGAAACAATTGGGACAACGCTGGACGGTATCAAGCAATTCAGCCGCCTTGAATTTCTTGTCGCTACCCTTCAAATAAAAATCGCCGTTGCGATGCACCATTGCCGTGCGCCGCCCTTCGTCCATCATAAATAATGGCACGGCTTCGTTGCTGGTATACACCTGCGCGTGATAACCCGCCGCTTCGAGCGCAGCACTTTGCGTGACCAGCGCAGCGGCAAATTCCGAAGCCTGGGTCATCGCCTGGGAATAAATTTTTCCCGCTAAATGTTTGAGCCGATCATCCAGTGGATTGATAAGAACGACGCCAAATTTGCCAAACAGCTTCATCATCATTTTGCCGAACGCATCGGCAAAACCGGTTCCTGCCTGGTAAGATTCATGCAAATCTTTGGTCAGTTGCGGAATGAATTCCGAGCCTGGTAACGCCGCGATTAATTCATCAATATTGTCGTTAATTTCTTCGCACAAAGTCACCGCGCCAACGGGCTTGCCTTCCGCCGGAGAACAAGCACCGTAAGTGATTGTGACAAGCTGGCCTTCGCGGTTGACGACTTTGGTGTGATTGACTTCGGCAAAGTCGTGGTCTTCGGCAGCGATCCAAAAAAACGGGATCGCATTCACGCCTTTTTGCTGTAATTCACTGGCTAATTTAATGGCGGTGAGCGCTTTGAAAATTGTGTAGAGTGGGCCGGTAAATAATCCAGCCTGTTGGCCTGTAATCACAACAACGGAATCTTTTTGGCGCAACCGTTCAAGGTTAGCGAGCGTTGCTTCGCCTGCGCCGGCCTGACGATTCTGAACCAGCAAAATATCGGCTACGGCGTCGCGATTGTAATCCTGCGCGGCGACACGCACGGAGCGCTCAACCAGTGAGGGCAAATCTCGTCCGCCTGCTTCGTAAAAATTCTCAACCCGCTTGAAGTCATACAGGAAATCCTGGTACAGCCGGGTAATTTTTGGAATTTCACTGAAGCGGATTGTTTCTGTTGTCATTCAATTTCTCTCCTGCCAGCCGCGTCTTAACGCAAATGGCACACGAGTTTTTTCGTCTTACTCTGACACAAATCAAAATTCTACATCACGCAAATCATCACGTTCCTGAAAAGGATGATCGTCAAGTACACGCGCAAAAAATCCGCTTTCCAGAATCGCCTGCTCAATCGCCTGCTTGTCAGTTTCATCAGGCGCGGGCAAAGGCGAGCGCGGCATAAAGCCGTACATGCCGCACATATCCATGGCAGCTTTTAACCAGCCAACGCCCGGCGCGGCGACCGCTTTACCCAAGGCGGCAATGCGTTCCTGAATTCGTCCGGCGCGTTCCTGATCGCCCCATTTGTAGGCGCGAACGGCTTCACAGCAGGCGCGTGGAGCCAAACTGGCAACGGCGAAAATTCCCCCTGTTGCGCCTAAGGAAAGCCCTTCAGTTAAGAGCGGCGGCGCACCGAGCATGACACTGAATTCTTTTTGCCCTAATTCCTGAAAAAGCTGGCGCAGGGATTCCAGATCACCAGAGCTTTCCTTCAAGCCAATAATGTTCGGATGATCCGCCAGTTCAGAAATTGTTTCCGGCATCAGATACACGCCCGAAAATTGCGGGATCAGATAAATCAAAACCGGAATCGGCGAATTGTCAGCAATGCGGCGATAATGGGCGGCGAGATGTTCGTCGTGCAAAATCTTTTTGTAATAAAACGGCGTGACGACCACTGCGCCATCAGCGCCACGATCCGCCGCCTTCTTCGTCATTTCAATGGTGTGCCGGGTGGAAAGTTCGCTCGTACCGACCAGTAATAATTTATCGTACGGCAAATTCGCCTTGATCGTGTCAATCACCGCCAGTTTTTCATCATCGGTCAGATGCGGGAATTCTCCCGTCGAACCAAGCGTTAAATATCCGAGCAGGTCGGTTTTATTCCATTCCTGCAAATTACTGACCAACTGGTTGTGTGCGATTTCTCCTGTTTGATCAAACGGAGTCGGCAGGGCAGCGACAATTCCACTAAGATTTAATGACATAGATGCTTTCGTAATTTGTGTTGTTACAAATGAATCGGCATTATAGCCGTGCGCGATGAAAAGTAGCAAATGCGGAAAACCTGGTGCGCCAGCAGGATGCTGGCAGGGACTGAAAAAGCGCAGCCAGCAGGATGCTGACGCTCCAGTCGCCGCGCTGACATTCAGTATCTTCAACTTATGGAACTCCCGATTTACAAAGATAATTTGCGTTCTTCCGGCGATTGGCGAACAGGCATCGCGCAGGTTCGTGAGGAATGGCAAAAAGCCAAATCACGACCTGATGTCCTGGTTCAGATTCGTGAATTACAGCTTCTTTCCGTTACCAGCGAAGTTTCGGTAAAAGATTTTCTCGCGGCAGCGCAACTGGTTTCTGAACTGGCTGCTGTACCCGAAGCAAAATTGACCGTGCCGCATCTGCTCACGATCAACCGCACACTCACGAATGCCGAAAGTAAATTTCGTAAAGTCGAAGCTACGCCGCTCAATCCGGCACACGATCCGCCGTTGGCAGTAATGTTGCCGCGCTTACTTGAAAACGCGATGGGATGGTTTGCGACTGAAGGCTTTGCCGAAATGAGCGCCATCGAACAGGCGGCGCTGGTTTATTTGCGCCTGCTTGATTTACAACCTTTTGCGACGGCGAATCTGGGCACAGCAATGTTGGCCGCGAGCTTTCACATCGAACGCGCAGGCCTGCCACCATTGATCATTGATACAAATGATGAGCGTTACGCCACTGTCCTGGAAACTGCGTTTAGAATGCTGACGCAGCATTTAGTAGATTATTTTGCGGCTTCGTTAGGAAAGACTATTGAGAAGATCGGCGCTGAGCAGTAAGTAACTAACCGATAAATTGTGTCAGAAGCCTGCGCAATGTTCAGGCTTCTGACACCTTGTTTTACTTATTTCGGACACCTATTCAAAAGCACCGACACTGTGCCGGAACCAGTATTGGCAATGGCTAAATCCGGTTTGCCATCACCATTAAAATCACTTATCTGGATTGAGACCAAATACTGATTGTGTGTCCCAATTGCCATCCAGAATCGCAATGTTGCCGAGGCCATCATTTGGCACCGCTAAATCCTGCTTCCCATCGCGGTTGAAATCACCGATGACGACACCCGTAGATTTATTGCCGATTTCGTAATCACCTTTTCGGGTGAATGTGCCGTTGCCAGCGCCGAGCAAAATTGTCACCTTATCCGTGCCG
>JANMKB010000279.1:0-3207 GCA_031371805.1 Blastocatellia bacterium
CGGCGGCGGTGTTGGCGTCAACAAAAAACTCTTTCCAAATAGAATGTGCAGTGTAAATAATCGGCTTGCTGCCAAGGCGTGCTTCGACCCCGTCAAGGAAAGCTTTCGTGACCGCGATACGCTCTTTCCCGTTCAATTCCTTCCATAATTCTGGTCTGCCACCTTTTTTACCTTTTTTGATTTCAGTCCATTCGATGTCTGCTACGGGTGGCAACTCTCCGGGAGCGAGCGTCTTGATTTGCTCAACCAATAAATCAGCTTGTTCCTGCGGATCACGCGTTGGCAAAAAGAAATGATACGCGCCACACAGCAACCCTGCGGCGCGGCTGCCAATGCGGTTATTCGCAAATTCTAAATCCCCGTGCGTGGTTCCTTCGCTGGCCTTACAGAAGGCGAAATACAGATTCTGTGACAGTGATAATTTTCCGATGGCAGGCCAGTTAAGGTCGTTATGATGGCTGACATCAATTCCATTGAACATCATATTTTTTATTACCTCACTCGTGATAATTGCCGTCTGATATGCTTTCCAGTTAGAAAAGCGCCCTCGACTCGTGTGCGGTCTTCTGCACTTGGAGGTTAAGAGCCGCTGTAATCAATGAACCCTAGATTGATCGAAGAAATGGTGCGCATCGAACGACGAAATACCCCGATGCCTTCGCGGGAACCGCCCAGATTAGTGTTGCCTTCGATGGTCACGAGTTTGCTGCCCAGCACACGCTCAATAATGCCCGTATGTCCCGTCACTTTGCTGGTTTTAATCGTGAATAGATGCCCCGGCTGAATCAGTGTCGGGAAGGTTTGCGCCCGCGCCGCCGTGATGCGCGGAATTCCTCCCGAGCCAGCTTTATTCCAATGATCCAGCACACCGGCAGTTTTGACCATGGGATTGGCACGGCCCTCTTTTTTGGCGGCCTCCTCAAAGCAGAAATAAAGAAACGCCACGCACCAGGCGAAGTGTCCGGCGGGGTTCAAATCAACCGAGCGAATATATTTGTCAACCTGGGGGCCGCGATTGGAACCAACCGGGTCTTCCAAAATACCAATCTGACTGATGGCAACGTCCAAAACAGATGCCAGAAAAGATGATGACGATGTGTTAACTACGGGCACGGATTGTGCGCCAAAGAGCGAAGCCCACGTTAATGGCCCAACTTCGCCATCTATGGTCAGCGGCAAGCCGTCGGGATCGGTAAACCGCGCTTGAAAAAATTGCACCGCGCTGAAGGTCTGATCGTCAAAATCCCCATCGGCATCAATGGGGCCGCAACCGACTTCATTCAGGCGGGTTTGGACAGTTAAAACATCAGCTTTGGTTTTGTGTCCCTGTCGGAGCGTGCGCCCTGGAAAGGGTGATGGAGCAATCGTAGTTGGCGGCATATTTTTCTTTCTCCCGTGGTTGTGCTGGCACTCACCTAGTGTTAGCAGCTACTGTTCGTTTCCTCGTTCATGAAATTGCGTTTGAGTCATCAAGGCATTACCCAAGCCTTGCGCCAGTTGATCCCCCAATGCTACTGAATCATTGCTTCCTGAAAGATTCCTGGTATTGCCCGACAAGCTAGAAAGGTGCGTAGAATTAAGCAGCGCAGGGCTTAGTGAGCCATCGCGCAAAATTGTCGTCAGGCTGTCCATTAACGTTTGCTGTAAGCGCCCGCGTTCGTGCTCATTCAATTGCCATCCATCCAGAATGATTCTTTCAATGTGCAAATTGATATTCATAAATTCCACACAAAATCAGCTTCATTGATCGGTTTTCCCAATTTGCGAAATTCAGCCCGTGCGGCATTCAGCACAATCGGCATCGTTACTTTCCCGCCGTTTTCTGCCGCCAGAAAGGCAGCGTTCAGCGCAATGCTGTGGATATTGCCGCCCGTAACCTTCAGTCGCCCCAGTCGTTCGTAATCCAAGCCGTTCACCGGAGTTTGTTTAGGGAAAACGCCGCGCCAAATATTTTCGCGTTCGGTTGCGCTGGGAAATGAAAAGTTAACGATGAAGCGCAACCGTCGCAGGAACGCCTGATCCAGTGCGCTTTTCATGTTCGTGGTCAAAATCGCCAAACCGCGAAACGCTTCCATCCGTTGCAATAAATAATTGATCTCAATATTAGCGTAACGATCATGACTGTCTTTGACTTCGCTGCGTTTACCAAAGAGCGCGTCGGCTTCGTCAAAGCACAAAACCACACCGCCGCCGTCCGCCGCATCAAACAGGCGACACAAATTCTTTTCTGTTACGCCAATGTATTTATTGACGACTTGCGAGAGGTCAACACGATACAGGTCAAGTTGGAGTTCGTTGGCAATGACCTCGGCGGCAAGAGTTTTGCCCGTGCCACTATCACCACAGAACAGAGCGCTGATGCCCAGACCGCGCGTGATCCGATCAGCAAAACCCCACGATTCATAAACCTGATGGCGTTGGCTGACCTGCGCGGCGATCTGCTGCAATAAGGTTTTCTGTTCCGTCGGCAAAACCAACATGTCCCAATCCGCTTTGGTAACGATACGATGCGCCAACGCCTCCAGGCGCGGTCGCGTGACAGCGCGACAGGCTTGCCATAACGGCGCGTGCAATGACTGCGAATCCTTTACCGCAGGCACGGTGGCAACAATTTGCGCGACGGTGGCGGCATCAAGGTGAAACTGGCTGCTCAATAATTCAGCGGAGCGCGTGGCTTCTTCTGCTGAGCATCCGTGTGTTTCGCTGAGTGCCGCGTACCAATGATCGCGTTGTTCGGCAATAGTCGGGTTGGCCACATCCAGCGAAAAACTGGCGCGTTGCAAACGTGGGAGAGTTTCACGCGTACCAAGCAAAATTACGCCTTCCGCGCGGCTCAGAAAACGATTGAGCGGGGCTTGCAACTCTGTAGCTTGGTCACTCTCCTGTGTATCTACATAAAGCGCGAGCGGCAGCAATAAACTTTCGCGTTGCCACAAGCGCGCCAACGTCTCTAAATCGCCCGTCGGTTGCGGCAAAGTTTCAGCGGTCAACCGGAAAAGTTGTCGCCCCAGCGCCGCTGCAATATGGGCAGCAATTAATTGTTTGCTGGCCGCGTCAGCCCCTAATAACTGTAAAATCGGCAAGGGTTGATGGGGCGGCGTCAAGCGCCATTGTGCCAGCGCTTCAGCAACGACAGCCTGCTGCGATGGAGCCAACTCAGCTGCGTCCGTGACGGTGTCGAAAATTGGCGTAAGAAAAACACGCAAA
>JANMKB010000727.1:0-1829 GCA_031371805.1 Blastocatellia bacterium
CTATTTCCAAAGTACACAACCATTGAAGGCAAAAATCGAAGACCTCCGGCGTCGTGAAAAGTCTCTGGGGACGCAGGTGCAGGATGAGGTCGGTAAAAAGAAGGGGCTTGAAGAGCAACGCGCCAACGCGGAAAAGATTGTTGATAGTTTGGAGCGCTTCGAGGGGCGGCTCCGAGATCGTCGGTTGGGAATGCCTGCAATTATTGATGAAGTTACGCAAATCGCTAAAGCCACTCATGTCAAAGCAGGCGATACTTCTTTTCGTGTGCAAGCGCCTGAACCACTTGCCGGAGAGGAACAACCCGGCGCCAGCCCCGCGCCTGCGGTTTTGACCAAACGCGACAAAATGCCAAATGTTTACGAAGGGTTTGGCCTTGATACCACAGTCGAAGGTGATTATCACGATTTGCGCCGCTTTATTTCGGCGCTGGAACGCAGTCGCAATTTCGTAATTATCAACGCCATTGCTTTGCAAAGCGTAGACGAAAAAAGAAGTAGTAAATTCAAGCCGATCATTTCAGGAGGCGGTAAGAATCCGGCGATGCCGCAAATGCAACCGCAGCCTGGCGGCGACCCTGGCATCGTGGCTGGCGGTTTACCTGATGCGCCGACCAAAACCGTTGTTTCACTCAAGATCGAAATGGAAACTCATTTTTCGCGGCAGGAACGGCCTGAAGCTAAGGTGATGCCTGCGAGTGCGCCAGCGACCAGTGTGACACCGCATAAATAAAGATTATTTGACCGCTCTTGTGCGGATGAATTGAGACCGTAATTATGGCTCTGACCACAGAAAAGAAAAAACAAATTGCTGCCGCTGTGCTGGCTTCACTGGCGGTAATCATGGTTGCTTACAACCTGTTTTTCGCCGATAGCGCCTCTTCGTCAAATTCCAAGCCTGGGGTTGCTGCAAAAAAAGTTATTCCCGGTCTGAATAGTCCGGTGAATCAGGTGGCGAGTACTGAGACAAAGCCTGAAAATCAGATTGTCATGGTGACGCAGCCGCTCAATACCAATGGCATTGGTAATTCGGTAGCGCCCAGCATCGGACGAAATATTTTTGTTTATCCAACACCGCCACCACCACCAGCCATAAAGGCGTCGCCAACACCAACACCGCCGCCGCCGCCGCCGATTACGCTGGCTGGTTTGAATCCGAATAATGTGACCGCGCAGACAGCCGATTTTTCGTTGACGGTATTTGGGGCGAAGATTCCGGCGGATGCGCGTGTGCTGTTCAATGGCGCTCCGTATCCAACTACTTTTGTTAATGAAACACAGGTCAAAGTCAGTGTGCCAGCTTCGGCGATTGCTAATCCGGGTGCGTTACAGGTCGAAGTCAAAAGCGCGGCTGATCCGGTTAATTTTTATTCCAATAAAATGATGTTGAGCGTTTCGGCTCCGCCCAAGCCGCAATATCGTTACCTGGGGCTGGTCGTCAAAAATGGAGCAAGTGTAGCGATGATTCGGGAAGAAACCGAAACCGAATTACAAAGCGTGAAAAAAGGGCAAAAGCTTGGCTCGCGCTGGCAGGTGACGAACATTACGCCCAATGAAATTGAAATTACTGATGTCACGATTAATATCAAACATCATATTCCTTTTTCCAACGAAGGCGGGTAAATCGGGCCGCAACTTTGCAGTTTACGAAATAGTTTTGAGGCGCAATAGATGAAGCAGCAATTATTCAAAAGAGCAGGGAAGAGTGAAGCGGGTTATGCCCTGTTAGCATTGCTGGCCGGGATGACGATCACCCTTGTGATGCTGGCGGCAATGGCGGCTAAGCCAACCGTGCGGTTTGAAACGCAGCGCGAGAATGAAGAGGAAATGAT
>JANMKB010000729.1:0-1733 GCA_031371805.1 Blastocatellia bacterium
CAAAATTGGTGGGCGCTTAAAGTTGCCGCCCAGCAGTCCGATTACGCGCAAACATCCGGGCGATTATGTAGCTGATGTGATGAATGCGCTGAAAACTGCGGCGGATGGCGAATATCTGATCGTTGGGCATTTAGGCCACAATGATGCAGAGATAAAAAATCTCGGTCATCCCGGCTATCCGGGGGAAGCGGTCGCGCATAACCTCAACTGGGAGCGGCTGGCATACAGTGATCCACGAATGCTGAAATTCGTGAAAGAAAATGGCGTGCTGCCGATTCGCTATGACGAGACCGAAGCGGCGCGGGAACAGATAAAGCAGTTTTGAGCCAGTGCCATATTAGTTGCAAAAAACCGCTCACACTTCTAAAATGTTGCATCACTCGCAATACTCCGACGCTTCCAAAGGATTCATAAGGAACGATGAAGAACGAATCACAAGTTTTAGCTGCTGAGTTTGAACCTCTCGTAGTAGGTAGTAATCATGTGGCGGTCGAAACCCAACTCAACTGGTACAGATTAATTCACCAGGCACGATTGATGGATGATAAGGCGCGCCTGTATATCAAAAAGGCGATGGGGTGGAGCTACCACGCTTCACACGCCGGACACGACGGCATCCAGATGGCAATGGGTTTGGCTTTTCGCCCAAACAAAGATTTTTTATTTCCCTATTACCGCGACATGCTGACAAGTATGTGTGCTGGCATTACTCCCTACGAAATCGTTCTGAATGGCTTATCCAAAGACGACGATGTGGCTGGTGGTGGACGCCACATGAGCAACCACTTTGGCAAACCTGCAATTGGGATTCAGAATGTTTCTTCGGCTACAGGCAATCACGCTTCGCAGGCGGTTGGTGTGGCGCGTGGCATTAAATATTACAAAGATGATGGCATCGCTTTTTCAAGTCAGGGCGATTCGTCCTGTTCCGAAGGCTATGTGTTTGAAGCGTTCAATGGCGCGGCCCGCGAACAGGTTCCGGTGATTTTTGTCGTCCAGAATAATGGCTTTGGCATTTCAGTTCCGTTGTCTGAACAAACTGCGAATGAAGTTGTTTCCGACAATTATTCCGGGATCAAAGGCCTGAAAATTATCAACTGCGATGGCACGAATCCGTTTGATTCAGTCGCCGCGATGGATCAGGCGCTTGAATACGTCAAAGCTACGGGCGGCCCGGTTTTATTGCATGCAATGTGTGTCCGCATTTTTGCGCACAGCAATTCTGACGACGACAAAAAATATCGGACGGAAGAAGAACTTGCTGCTTGTCGCCGCCGCGATCCGCTGGAACGGCTCAAAAAACATTTACTCGAAGTCGAAGGCGTTGATCCGCTCAAGCTTTTAACCATCGAAGAGGAAAATAAAGACATCGTTAACGAAGCCGCGCAAAAAGGTGAGGATGCGCCAAATCCTGACCCGGCTTCGGCGTTGTTGTATGTGTATCCCGAAGAAATTCCGGCACCACCGGAAAACCAAATCCCGGTTGAAGGCGGGCAGATGATTTCACTGCTGGACGGCATCAACGGCACGATGAAACAGGAGTTCAAGCGCAATCCAAATACCTTTCTGTGGGGCCAGGACGTAGCCTCGAAAAATAAAGGTGGCGTCTTCAACGTAGACAAGGGAATGTTGCAGGAATTTGGCAACGAACGTGTTTTCAATGCGCCAATTGCAGAAAACAGTGAAAGAAGATAATAGTGCTGTTTATACTTACCGCATTGGCTCCCCAAACA
>JANMKB010000001.1:0-2367 GCA_031371805.1 Blastocatellia bacterium
TCGCCAATGTCGTAAACCGTAATGATGTTGGGATGATTGAGGGCGGACGCCGCTTTGGCTTCCTGCATAAAGCGGCGCACACGGTCGGACTCCTGCGCGAATTCGGTAGGCAGTAATTTCAAGGCGACCTGGCGGTCAAGCCGCGTGTCTTCAGCCAGCCAAACTTCGCCCATCCCGCCTGCGCCGATTTTCGACACGATGCGGTAATGACTGATTGTTTGCTCAAGTGGACTTCGGAGCTGTGCTGTGAGTTGTTCTTCAGTAGCCATATTTGCAGGAAACTATTTTTGCTCAGTTGTTCGGGCCGCCTGCAAAAATCCACGACAAGCAGGGCCGAGCAAAGCCTCCATCGTAATCATCAAATATTTTGCGCCGCGTTCCTGCCATTGCAACGCTGTTGCCAGATTGGGAACGAGTGTGCCAATCGTGATGCCCGTCGGTTTTACGATTTCAATAATGTGGTCAAACGTCGCCTGGACGGTTGGATGGTTTACTTCTCCAGGAAACCCCAGCGATTGTGAAATGTCTGTGGGGCCAATAAAAATCACGTCAATGTTTGGGACTTTGATAATTTCGGGCAGGGCTTCGACAGCAGCGGCGGTTTCGACCTGCGCGATGACCATTGTTTCAGCGTTGGCTTGCGCGGTGTAATCTTTGAAGCTGAACGGTTGCACCTGCCCAAAATTTGCGGGACGGACTCCGGCCAGGCCACGATTGCCGAGCGGGTGATATTTGACGGAACGAACGGCGGCTTCGGCTTCAGCCTGCGTATTGATCATGGGAATTTGCGCACCCTGCATGCCAGAATCCATGTAGCGCAAAATTGTCGCTGGATGATTGGTCGTGACGCGGACAATGGGCGTGATGTTTTGGAGTTCGCAGGCACGCGCCAGATTTTCGCAATCGCGTGGTGTAATCGAACTGTGCTCGCCATCGAAGATTAAATAATCCCAGCCGTAATAGCCGAGCATTTCCGCAAGGGTGGCTTCGGGGTAACGCACAAAACAGCCCATCACCGTTTCGCCCGCCCTGAGCTTAGCTTTCGTCGTATTTTCTCGCATTGTTTTTTACCTTTGTTTGAATGAATGTTGGCGACCGAGTATAACTTGACTGGCGCTTGACAGAAACTGAACAGCGACAGGAAATTGAAAAAAATTAAGTGATGAGGTTTTTGGCAAGGTGATAAAAATATTCGGCTTGACCGGGAGCCTGGCTCCTGCGTGGCTGTTGCCGGAAACGAGTAATTTGCGCAGAAGTTCCAAGCCCAAAAGCCAAAGACCCAGGACCAAAAATTATGACCACAACTGAAAATCAAGTCACACCAAAAGATGCCGCCGCGATGATTTTATTGCGCGACCCGGATGACCCGAAAGTTTTTTGGGTGAAGCGTTCGCTGGCGCTGAAATTTATGGGCGGCTATCAGGCTTTTCCTGGCGGACAACGCGATGCTGCCGATGCCGAAATCCCGGTTTTGCATTGTGAAGACAGAGAAGCTGCCGCCATGCGAGTTTGTGCCGTGCGCGAAATTTTTGAAGAAACCGGTGTCCTGATTGTGCGTGGCGTCGAAAAGCTCTCGGCGCAAAAAATCGCTGCAATGCGGGAAGAATTTGAAGCAGGGCGAATCAGCTTTGGCGAAATGTTAACGCAGTCCGATTTGCAAATAGATGCTGAGATGCTGATCGAAGCGCCGCGCTGGGTGACTCCTCCGCCTGCGCCGAAACGATTCAATACATTTTTCTTTGCGGCATGGGTTCCCGCATGTCTGGACGGAATTCAGGAGACGAAAGTCATTGCCGGAGAACTTGAAAGCGGCGAATGGAATCGTCCGCACGAAGCCCTGAACAAATGGCGACGCGGCGAAATTCTGGTTGTGCCGCCTGTGCTGGTTCCGTTGCTCGAACTTGCCAGAGGCGTTGACGGTTTTGTGCCGCGTTTGCATAAGTCTACACAGGCCGCGCACGAGGCGAGAATGGGTTTGGATTTTCGCTATGGCTTCAAAATGGTTCCATTGCGTTCGCCGACGATTCCGCCCGCTACGCACACGAATTGTTATCTGATTGGCGGAGAAGAATTCGTCATCATTGACCCCGGCTCGCCTTATCCTGAAGAACAGCAAAAGCTGGATGCGATTCTCGATAATTTAATCGCTGATGGTCGCCGCATCCGTGAAATTATTATTACGCATCTGCACCTGGATCACATCGGCGGCGTGATGCACCTGGCCGAAAAATATAATGTTCCGGTTGCGACACATCGTCTGACGGCGGAAGCAATTGCCGACACTGTGAAAGTGGATCGCCTGATTGAGGACGACGAATTAATTGCCCTCAGCGGTGGTGAACGTGACTCAGATTTGTCCTGGAATTT
>JANMKB010000004.1:0-28256 GCA_031371805.1 Blastocatellia bacterium
AGATAAATCGTAGTATTCGCGTGCGTGCGCAAAATCGAAGCCGGAGCCAGTGGCGAAATTTCACCTTCGAGGCAAGCTTTGACGGCGTTTGCTTTGCGGGCGTCTGGAACTACACAAACAATTTCGTGCGCTATCAAAATTTGTTTGATAGACATGGAAATTGCCTGTTGTGGAACGTCATCGAAAGTTGGAAACCAGCCTTCGCCAAATTGCTGTTGGCGGCAGGCTTCATCAAGGTTGACGACGATGTACGGCGTTTCAATGTCAAAATCTGCGGGCGGATCGTTGAAGGCGAGATGACCGTTTTCGCCAATACCAACAAAGGCTACGTCAATTGGTGCGGAGGAAATCACTGCACCAATAGTTGCGCAAACTTCAGCCGCGTTCGCTTCGCCGTCGAGCAAATGATAAGTGGTGATGCCGGTCGGGTTGATGAAACGTTCGAGCAAATACTTGCGAAAACTAGCGGGATGCGAGAGTGGCATAGCGACATATTCATCAAGGTGAAACATCTCAACTTTTGTCCAGTCAAGGTCAGAGACTTTCGTGAGGGCCGCAAGAAATTCAAATTGTGAAGCGCCCGTAGCCGCGATGATGCGAGCTTTCCCTTTTGTGTTGATGGCCTGGCGAATTGCTGCGGCAGCCTGTTCGGCGGCGGCTTGCCCAAGTAAGATTTTGTTGTCAAAGATTTTGATATTCATGATTAAGCCCACCTCCCACCCGCTACCGCAGGTGGTACTGATAAAAAATAACGGCGCAACTTTTGAGGGTCGCGCCGTTTACTTCATCACTAAATTTTACTTCAGCTTAGACGCCGACTTTCACGAACATAATAACGAGCGCGAAAATTACGCAGGTTTCGACGAACGCGAGGCCGAGCAACATCATAACTTGAATACGTCCGGCGGCACCAGGATTACGGGCGGCGCCTTCGCAAGCGGCGGAAGCGATTCTGCCGTGACCGAGCGCCGCAACGCCAGCCGCAATGCCGATGCCAAGTCCGGCCCCAAGATAGCCGTAACCAGTGTCAGTCACGCCAGTGGTGCTGGGAGCCGCAAGGGCTGGGATTACCGTGAACATCATGCCAATAATTGCTAAGAGTGTTTTCTTCATTTTCATTTTCTCCTTGGAGTTTAAGTAACGTTTTTTCAAATCTGGAAACAATTTGTATTTTGTTTCCGCCTCATAAAGATGCCTGAACTAAATTGCGCGTGGCTGATTCAGGTTATAAATCCAACGCCAGGGATTCAATTGCTCTTTTGGGAAAGGCAAAGCTCCATGCAACGTTTGGTTACTGCGATACAAATCAACCGCAAATGCAAAAAGCGTTCAGCATCCAAAACTTTTTTAGTGTGCCGGCGCCGTCTCACCGTGTCCGTGCTCATGTTCGTGGTGCGACATTTCACTGATGTACAACATTGAAAGCACGATAAAAATAAATGTCTGCAAAACCGCTGCTAACAACGATAACGGCATCAGGAACATCGGCACGACCCAGGGAACCAGGCCATTGATCACGCCACCCACCTGCTCCTCACCAAAAATGTTGCCAAACAAACGTAAGCTCAGGCTGAGAATACGTGCCAGATGACTGACAATTTCGATTAAAAACATCAGCGGCGCAAGCAACATTACCGGCCCCATAAAATGTTTGAGATAACCGACTATGCCGTTTTCTTTGATCCCAATAATGTTGTAGTAAAGGAACGAAGTGAGCGCCAGTGCGAGCGTCACATTCAAATTCGCAGTGGGCGAAATCAAACCGGGAATAAAGCCAATCAGGTTTGACAGCAAAATCAAAATCGCAAAGGTCGCGATAACCGGAAAGTGTTTGAGGCCTGCCAGCCCAACCAGATCAGTCAGCAGGTTGCGAATGGCTTCGACGCCGACTTCAAACGTTTGCTGCTTGCCCGTGGGAGAATCCGTCGAAAGCTTGCCGCGCAAAATTGTCAGCACGACGACCGCAATAATCACGACGAGCAGAAACATCACAATATGCGTCGGGATCGGCAGTTGCCCGTCCGCCATATATTGCTCAAAAGTTTTGCCTTCGCCAAGCCAGTGCGCGTGGAAGAGGTTGTAAATTGGCGGCATAATATTTTGCTGTAAAGAAAATACTGCCGAACCAAACAGATGGTTTACCTGCTCCACCAGCCAGGGTACGTGTTCGCCGTGTTCTGCCGCATGCTCGCCGTGTTCCGCCACTTTTTCAGCGCCTTCAACGACGTGTTCTGCGGTGCTTCCGTGTGCTTGTAAAAAAGCTAAAAATGCCAATGCCATAACGATTAATCTTTGTAAGTTATGAGTTGATAAACGGCTTCGATCATGGCCGCGCCGACAAACGCGGTAAAGCCAATTCCTACGCCAAGTAAATTAAAATAACCTGTTTTCGCGGCGCTGGTAATCACCACGCCAATCACCACAATCCGAAAAATAAATTTTAACGCACTCGGCGCTGACGGATTCCCCGTCTCGCTGGCAAATTCAAGGATCGCCTTCGTGCTTGCATTTAACCACCGCTCATTGAATAAGCTCAGTATCCCGCCCAGCGCAAATCCGAACGTCATTTTCAAATCTGACCAGATAAACGCGGCACTAACACCCAGTACAATCAACACCAGGGTGAAGCGCCGTAAGCGCGGTTCAATATCAATCGCGTCAGGAGCTAAAGCGGGAGTCACCTCATTATGCTGAACATTATCCATCGCTCTCTTATGCCAAGTCTGTTAAATCGTGCATCTTAGCCTGCTGTTTTCCGACTGTCCAGCGAAGAAAAGCGAGTCAATCATGTTTTTCCGCTCTGACGCCTTATTGGTGGCAGTTTTCGTCACCTCATGGTCGCAAATTTTGCGATTTCGCCCGCGCCAGGAATATGGTAGGTTATTACCAGCCTTGGATCAGCCCATCCTGATTTTCAGACCCATCTAACCATTTACTCATTCGTATCTGGCCTCCCGTTTACAACCCCATTGAAACATCGGCTCCGCATTTGCTTTCTCTATACCGCCTAAAGGAGTTTATTCGTGATTAGAAAATTTATTGCAGCAAGTTTGTTTGTTATGTTTTGCGCCGTGGCGCTTAATTCCCCTCTGCTCGCTCAAACAGAAAGCTCAGCCTCGGCTGAAGCAAAGACACCATCCGAAACCGCAGAGCCTAAAGTTGCTCTCACGCCGGAGCCAGCCCCGACGCCAACGCCTGCGCCTGACAAAGACCCGAATTCCGGTTCGTCCAGCTTTGTCAAAAAATTGCAATGGACAGCGATTTTTGACGGCTATTACGCCTACAATTTTAACCGCCCGGACGACCATGTGAATTCCGGGTTTTTATTGGAGTCGCGTCACAATCGCCCGACGCTCAGCATGGCCAAATTTAATCTGGAAAAGCCGTCCACGCTGGAAAGCCCTTTCGGGTTTAGATTTGATGTGATGGCTGGCCCAGGCTCGCAATTGTTATTGTCAACCAGGGATCGTGCGCACGGCCTTGAAGCGACGCGCTTTCTCTGGCAGGGTTATGTCAGTTACACTGCGCCACTGGGCAAAGGGTTGACCATTGATTTCGGAAAATTCACTACGCCGATTGGCATCGAAGGTGTAGATTCCAAAGATAACGTCAACTACTCTCACTCCTATCTGTACAATTACGCACCCGTTTATCATACCGGCTTGCGCGCCAAGTATGCGTTCAATGACAAGGTGTCGGTGACTGGTTACGCCGTCAATGGGTGGGATTCAATCGGAGACAACAATAGCGGCAAAACGTTCGGCTTCACCGTAGCCGTTGCGCCGCGTAAGAATTTCAATTTTTCCCAGACCTACTTGACGGGGCCGGAAAACGCTCTGGACAATGGTAACTGGCGGAATATTTTCGATACGATGGCCACCTATATTGCGACTGATAAATTAACCTTTATGGGAGACTTCGTATACGGCAACACCAGCTCGACACTGGGCTTGCAACGCGATCACTGGTCAGGGGTTGCAGGTTATGCAAAATATGCGTTCACCGAGCGGCTGGCGCTGGCGGGACGCTACGATACATTCCGTGACCAAAGCGCTTTTTACACCGGCCTGGCACAAACCCTGCACGGTTTTACGATGACGCAGGAAGTGAAGCTGAAGAATAATCTGGTTTCCAAATTTGAGTTTCGGCGTGGAGTTTCCAACCAGGATTTCTTCACCGCCTCACAAGGTACACTATCCAAAGATCAAAATGTCGGCTTGATTGGCGTGACGTGGTTCTTCCAGAATAAGAAATAGAACAGAACCAGTTACTAATTTCAGGAGAGCAGGATATTTGATGTCCTGCTCTTTTTTTATAATGCTCGCGTCACTTCTTATTTGGAATTGCATAGTAATAATTACGAGAACGCACAGTAAGTTTATTACTTCCTGGCGGAGGCGAAACTTTGATTTCTAAGCGATAGTGCTTGCCATCAGTATTTACAATAGATGGAACAACACCAAGCAAATATTGATAGCGGATGTATGAAGCAATTTTTGTAAAGGCAGGTTCTAATTCTCGCGCTGATATAATTGGAAAATAAGTTCCGCCAGAGAAATGGCTTAACTCTTCAACCCGCTTATTTGATGCATAGTTCTCGTATCGAGCCGTAGTAATGTTCCTATCGTCTGCTGAATCAAAAAGCGCTATCGTATGGATAACTACATTTTGCTCCTGGCAAAGACGACGAAGTTCATCAGTCTTAGTGACAGAATTGAGATCGCCACTATCAGTGATTATTAAAATAACTTTTTTGAGTCTTTCGTATTTTTAAAGTGAATAAGGCTTTTATTACAAGCATCCAAAAGTCTTGCCGTCTGCTTAAATTTGCTGGTATCAAGAAGCTCCAAGTTATTTATTGCCTCTGTGCGATTCTCAGTCCAATCCTGGATAAATTGACTCTCATCATTGAACGTTAGTAAGGAAACTTCGCCTTTAACGTGTCTTGTAAAAGAAAGGATTTTAGGGCTTCCCTGACTTTAGAAAACTTAGCTCTCATTGAACCGGAGACATCAAGCGCAATCGTTAAGCTGACAGGGAGATATTCGCCGTACTTCAATAAATCAACCTGATGCGGAGCCTCATCAATAAAAACAGTGAAATTTTCATGCCTTATCCCTTTGACAGGCTCGCCACCTTTATTAGTAACAATCACTGGTAAAAAGAGGATATTAGTCTGAATTATTGTTTGTATGGCATTTAGCTGCTTGCTGGGAAAAAAGAAAATAATTGCAGCAATAAAATAAACTGCGCTGATTCTACTAATGCTTTTCAAATCTCTGGATTGATACATCTCGGTCTCCAATCATAGACATAGGTCATACCTTTATACCTTCTCCAACCCCGCAAATTTCGCAATCATTTTCTTTGTTCCGAAACCCTGGAAATTGATTGTTAGTTTTGCGTCTTCGCCGTCACCTTCGCGTTTGATGATGAGGCCTTGTCCGTACTTTGCGTGGCGGACGCGTGTGCCTACGGCGTAGGGCGCTTTGCTTTCGCCACTGGCCGCGCTACGGCCTGTAATGCTGCGGCTGGCTGGCGTTGATGAACTGGCGGGACGGGCGTAATTACCGGGTGCAGAGCCGCTGCGATTTGCACCTGGTGGCATCGCGGGTTTGTCTTTACGAGCAAAAAATTCGCGCACACTGTCGGTGCTATTAAAGGTTTTGCCAGCATAATTGCTCGCACGTTTGGGCTGATATGGTTCATCGTATTCATACGTCAAACCACCTGGCTCCGCACTTTCTTTCAGCGTTGAGGATTTGTAAGAATAGCTCAGCCAGCTTGGGCCTTTGCTGATGTCTTCGATCAGGTCAATCGGGAATTCCATCAAAAAGCGGGAAGGTTCGGCGGGCATCTCTTCTCCGTAAACACGGCGTTTCAGCGCGTGCGAGAGGTACAAATATTTTTCGGCGCGTGTGATGGCGACATAACAGAGCCGGCGTTCTTCTTCCAATTCTGCCGCGTTCTCACGCGCACGTGAATGCGGGAAAAGATTTTCTTCCAGGCCAGCGATGAATACGAGCGGAAACTCCAAGCCCTTCGCCGCGTGCATTGTCATCAACGTGACCTGCGCCTCTTCCTTGTACTGATCGGCGTCGGACACCAATGCAGCGTGGTCAAGGAAATCGCGCAACGCTTCGCCCTGCTCTTTGGATTCGGCGGCGGCATTGACTAATTCTTCCAGGTTCAGCAACCGCGCTTCGGCTTCTTCAGTGCCTTCAACCTTCAACGCACGTTCGTAACCAGTGTCAATGATCGCGGCCTTGACGACTTCATCTATTGGTTCTGTCTGCGCTTTGGCGACGAGGTTAACAACAATTTCCCGAAATAATTGCAGTGCAGTTGTGGCGCGGGCGGCGAGCGTCTGATTTTCAATCACGTAAGCGAGCGCTTCCCAGTGCGACACGCCAAGTTCAGCCGCACGACGCTCAATTTCATCAGTCGTAGTTTTGCCGATGGCACGCGCAGGCACGTTGATGACGCGCATTAAGGAAATTGAATCGCTCGGATTCATCGCCAGTTTCAAATAGGCAATCACGTCTTTGACTTCGGCGCGATCATAAAAGCTGAAGCCGCCAACCAGGTTGTAACGCATTCCAGCACGACGACAAGCCTCTTCAAAATAGCGCGATTGCGCGTTGGTGCGATACAGTACAGCAGCCTTTAAATTCGGTTCGTAGCGCAAATGATTTTCAATTTTTTCGGTGACAAAACGTGCTTCGGAATCGCCGTCATAAAGCTGGGCATAGCGAATCTTTTCGCCCTCATCTGCGCTCGAAAATAAGTTTTTATCAAAGCGTTCTTTGTTGTTGCCGATGACCTTGTTGGCAGCTTCGAGAATGCGTTTGGTAGAGCGATAATTTTCTTCGAGCTTGATAACTTTGGTGCCGGGATAATCTTTTTGGAAACCCAGAATAATTTTAAAATCCGCGCCGCGAAATCGGTAAATGGATTGCGATTCATCGCCCACTACACAGAGGCTGCGATTGTCCCAGAAGTCTGGCGACAAATTTTTATTGCCGAATTCACGGCCCTCGACCAGCAGGCGAATCAGTTCATATTGAATGCCGTTCGTATCCTGGAATTCGTCTACCATCACGTGTCGAAAACGATTGTGGTAAAACTCGCGTGTGGCGTGATCGCTGCGTAACAATTGCACAGTGCGAATTAAGAGGTCATCGAAATCAAGCGCGTTTGAGGCTTGCAGTTTCGCTTCGTACTTCGCATAGACGCGAGCGATTTTAGCTTTGCGTTCGTCGCCATATTCGGCGCGCGTCGCATAAAGTTCCGGGTCTTCGCCACGATTTTTTGCGGCGCTGATACCGCTTAACACAGCACGCGGCGTCAGGGATTTATCATCAAGCCCCAAATCCTTCATCACGTTGCGCACCACTTTTTGCTGTTCGTCTGAATCGTAAATTGTGAAGGCTTTGGTGTAGCCACGTCCCAGACGCTCAATCTCGCGCCGCAAAATTCTGACGCACATGGCATGGAAAGTTGAGAGCAGTGGAGCGCCAGTACGCGGTTCACCGCCATAATGCGCAGCCAGCAATTTCTCCACTCGTTCTTTCATTTCACCGGCGGCTTTGTTGGTGAAAGTGACGGCTAAGATATTTTCAGGCCGCACACCGCAATGCGCGACCAGATGCGCAATACGAAAGGTAATGACGCGCGTTTTGCCGCTGCCTGCCCCCGCGAGCAGGAGCATTGGCCCGGCGGCAGTGGCGGCAGCTTCGCGCTGTGGCTGATTAAGTCCAGCGAGAAAATCTTCATTGTTTCTGACAATAGTTGGAGTGTTCACTTAACTTTTCCTGCTGTTAATTTTTCAGAAAAGATCGACCACGAAGGAATCAGGCCGTCTCTTTCCTGCCGCCAACGAGAATATTTCACCTTGCGCTGGTCAAGATAAATAGAACCATCCCGCAGCTTTGTTGTTCCTTTAAGATTGGTCACATAGGTTTCAGTACGACGGCTGCCTGTTTCGGTGTTGACCTTACTGCCAGCATAATTCCAGTCTGTATTCTCATGCTGATGGTCCATTAATTTGGGAAAACATTATATGCACAAATTGAATATCCCCTCTTCCCACAAAATTATAGCAGGCGATCCCATGCCAGCCACTATGACGGTTGTGGCTTTCTCCGCCCTTCCCAATATTTACAGTTGTTTTGACCTCAAGCCCGACGGCACTTTTTTTATTGCTACCTTTGAAAATTAAATCAGGATATTTCTGGTCGTGGTTGTGTTTGTAAGGCGAACACTGATCCAGCGCATTGCTGAAAAGATTGGAAACAAGTCCTGAAAAATTGTTCCCCTGAAGCAGGGATTGCAGCGGCTGCCCAATTTCAAGCTTTAGATTTCGATTGATCCGATGAACCATTGACTGCGTTAAATTAGCTGCTGCTTCAAGATGAGAAACGCTCAAGCCCTCCGGCAATGGCACTTGTGGTCTGAAAAAATTCGGCTTCAGACAAGACGCACTTATCATATCTGTTTTGTCATAAGCCGCGGGGAGCTTACGAACCCTGGATGCTTTTTCGCAAGCCGATTGCCGAAAAAACTGTCGCTGAAAATTTGAGTGTGTGGAGAACAGGTGCGCTGCGGCGATTAAGTATAGATCAACCTCTTCCTGATGTGATACAGAGCGGTAAGCCCCCCGGTTTGGAAGAAGCCACTTCCGAACACCCAACTTTAAAACCTCAGCAATTGTTACGAGTATTAGTGCGAAGCCTGCTCCCGCTTGGTGAAGGGTGTATTCTTGATCCATTTTGCGGCTTAGGGTCAACGATTGCCGCCTGCCAGGCGGTTGGCTATAACGCGATAGGCATTGAGCTTGACGACATATATTTCTCCGCGCTGGACAGGTAAAAATTAGGGGAAATAGTTATCAGCGAGTATTGCCAATCTAAGAAATATTCAAGTGTAAGAAAATTATTCGCTCAACAACAACTTTGCAATCGTCTGTTTTTGCATATTTGACGTACCTTCGTAAATCTGTCCGATCTTGCAATCACGGAAGAATTTTTCGACGGGAAATTCCTTCACATAACCATAGCCGCCAAATAAATTTACCGCCAGTGAGGCCACTTCTTCTGCGACCTCAGAAGAAAATAATTTCGCCATTGCCGCTTGTTTGATGAATGGTTGTTTGGCTACTTTCAGGCGTGCGGCATTATAAACCATCAACCGCGCCGCTTCGATTTTCGTCGCCATCTCGGCAAGCTGAAACTGTACTCCCTGGAATTCGCTGATGGCTTTGCCGAATTGCTGACGCTCTTTGGTGTATCCCAGCGCAGCTTCATACGCACCCTGCGCCAAGCCAACCATTTGCGCACCGATGCCGATGCGGCCTTCGTTCAGCGTCTCAATGGCGATCTTGTAGCCCTTGCCAACTTCGCCCAGCACGTTTTCTTTGGGGACGCGGCAATTATCAAAAATCAATTCGCAGGTGGATGAGGCACGGATGCCCAGCTTGTCTTCTTTTTTGCCAACGGTGAAACCAGGGAAATCTTTTTCCACGATGAAAGCCGTGATGCCTTTATATCCTTTGCTGAGATCAAGATTGGCGAAGACGATAAAAATGCCTGCTTCCTTACTGTTCGTGATCCACATTTTGCGACCATTGAGCAGGTAATGATCGCCTTTGTCTTCTGCTTTGGTTTGCAAGGCAAAAGCGTCCGAACCTGATGCGCCCTCGCTCAGCGCATAAGCCCCGAGCGTGTCAGTCGCAAGCCTGGTCAGGTACTTTTGCTTTTGCGCTTCCTGGCCGTAATTAATAAAAGCATTGCAGACCAGCGTATTGTTAACGTCCACACAAACGCTGACCGAAGGGTCAACGCGGGCGAGTTCCTCAATTGCCAGGCAAGCCATAAAAAATGTGCCGCCCGATCCTTCATATTCAAGCGGAACCTCGATGCCCATTAATCCAAGCGCGAAAGCCTTTTGAATAATTTCTGGTCGCATCTGACTGGCGGCGTCCATCTCATGGACATAAGGTTTAATTTCAGCTTCGGCAAATTTGCGGACAACGTCTTTCGCAAATAGCTGCTCTTCTTTGGTCAAGCTGGTAAGTGGGTTGATAATTGCTTCTGACATTAACAATATCCTTTCATAAACTAAGCGAGCTATAAACGATTTGGTAGAATGAAACATTGATTCTACAATAGCCGCATCGCTTTTCCAATTCGGCGATTCTGAGGTGTAAATATGATTGAATCCATTGAATTTAAGAACTTCAAGGCGTTGCGAGATACGACCTTGCCGCTGGGGAGATTTACGTTGATTGTGGGACCAAATGGGAGTGGTAAGAGTACGGCATTGAAATCAATTGATACAGTAAAAAACGCAAACCACTTTCAGCGCAATCAAGTAGTAACCGCTGGCATATCTACAACTGATACGGTACGCATTACAATTAATTTTTCAGACAGCTATGTACTTAGTGGACGTTGGGATGACAACAGTCAGGGAACGTGGGAGGGGCAAATTTCTCCTGTTGAAATTCAAAAATGGCGAGAGAAACTACATAAGGTGGAGGTTTATTCATTCGATGAAAATGCAATAGTTTCATCTGTGTCTCTGCACGAAAATATTCAAATGGGAAGAAACGGAATGAATCTAGCAGGTGTGCTGGATCAACTTAGAGATAATTTCCCCGAACGTTTCGAAGACCTCAACAATGAATTAGCTGCATGGTTACCAGAATTTGATAAAGTCTTATTTGAAACCAATGGGGGTCTCCGCAGTTTTGCGTTAAGAATAAAACAGGGGCGACATAAAATACACGCCAGAGATTTATCTCAAGGAGTAGTGCTGGCATTAACGATTCTCACACTTGCCTACTTACCTGACCCACCTTCTATTGTTTGTCTGGAGGAACCTGATCGTGGCATTCATCCGCGTTTGCTACGTGATATTCAAGATGCGTTGTATCGCCTCGCATACCCCGAAAATTATGGTGAGAAACGTGAGCCGGTGCAGGTCATCGCAACTACACATTCACCCTATTTTCTCGACCTCTTCCGCGATCATCCCGAAGAAGTTGTACTGGCAAATAAGACCGACGAAGGAACCAAATTCGAGCGGCTTTCTGACCAACCAAATCTGGATGAAATTTTAGAAGATTCGCATCTTGGCGAAGTCTGGTACACAGGCATTCTGGGCGGAGTCCCCGCACACGCATGAAAGTGGCGATCTTTAGCGAATCCCCTGCCGACGATGCGGCAATTCGTGTTCTCATCAATGGCATCCTTAGCCGTGAGACTGACGAAATCGGCTTACCTTTTTTACAAGGAAGAGGTTGGCCTTCTGTCAAAGCGAACCATCCAGCTGTGCTGAAATCTTTGCACTATCAAACTGAGACAGAAGCTCTGGTTATTGTGGCCGATCTTGACGACACACTCATTCACGAAAAAAAGCATGAACAACCTAACGGCTTCGAGCCAAAATGTCGCTTATGCTTTTTGCGTGAGAACCTTAGAAAGGTGCAAGGACAACTCAGACCGAGAGGCGGACGCCCGCCAATGAAAATCGCCATCGGGTTAGCAATGCCTGCCATTGAAGCCTGGTATTTAAATGGTATTGATCCGCAGGCAACAGAGGCAATGTGCATTCAGGGAGGAGCGCAAAAACGTGCAGTCGAATACAAAAATAAATTAAAGGAAATGGTTTATAAAACAAGTCGCCCTTCATTATCTCACGAAACACAACGCGCAGTCGAAGAAGCTCAAAGATTGGTGCAAAACCTGACATTACTGGAGCAAAATTTTCCACTTGGTTTTGGATCTTTGGTGAGAGATTTACGAAACTGGTAAAAAGGAAAGGGAGAACAATATCTCCCCCTTTTTCTCTTCACCAAAATTTCTGGTTATTTCTTTTTCTTCAACGCCACCTGAATCGCCGCCTCAGCCAGCGGAGCCATTAACTTATAGCCTTCTGCATTCGGATGTAAGCCATCAACCGCAAGTTCCGCTTTCAGGAATCCTTTGTCGTCGACGGATTTGCTGAAGTAATCAAGGTAAGTATGACCATGTTCAGCGCAATATTTTTTCATCCATTCATTGAGCTTGAGAATTTTTTCAGGTGGGCGGCCATCCGACATTTTGCGCTTTGGATTGTAATCATGAATCGGCAGCACAGAAGAGAAAACGAATTTAATACCATTGGCCCTGGCGAGTTCAGCCATCGAAGCGTAATTGTCTTCAATCGCCTCTAAACTCATCGGCCCCGTATTGCCTGCGATGTCATTTGTACCTGCGAGCAGGACTACGACTTTGGGTTTATGCGCAATCACATCAGCGCGAAAACGAAGCAACATCTGTGGTGTAGTCTGTCCACTGATGCCGCGATTGATATAAGGCTTGCCCGGAAAATATTCCGCGAGCTTCCAGCCATCCGTGATCGAATCCCCTAAAAATACCACCCGATTTTCACCTTTGGCAGGCGCAGCAACTTCAGTATTTTTATCCCGATAGCGTTTCAGATTAGGCCAGTCGCTCAGTTGATTTTGCATGCGCTCAATCCGCTGTTTGAGAACTTCAGGTGAATCAGAAGCCGGAGCCTGCGTTTGGGCGAAGGCGGTGAGCGCAAAGAGTAACGTAACTGGTACGAGCAATTTTATCTTCATTGGTGAATCCTTGTTGTTTGTCCTGAAATGGAAATACGAAGTGTAAGACTTCGCCAGCGTGGAAAAGCTATCACGAGCAAAGAAATTTGGCGAGTGCTGGCAACAGGAAAGATTGGCTTTAATGATGCATCGTTGCTCAGATAGAAATTGGTATAACTGTCCTGGATAAAGAAAAGCGTTGGGTGATTATGCACTCGACGCTTTTCTTAGTGGTTTATTTTCCAGCCTGGAAATTGCTAATTACCGCGTCCACCCACAGTACGCGAACTATCTCCACGTCCTGTGCTGCTGCTGCCGCTGTCAACACGGGATGGGGCAGAAGGCGCAGGCGACGATGAAGCGGGTGAGGGCGATGAATACGTGGGCGACGAACTGCGATCATAACCGCCGCTATTTGAATTACTGTAAGAAGAATTACTGTCGCTGGAACGTGAATACGAAGGCGAATAACTTGGACGTGAATAAGGTTCAACGTGCCGCGAGGGAACGTCTGTCCGACTTGTTTGGGAACGGCTGCCGGTGCGGTCAATATCATTTACACGCGGAGACGCAGAAACAACTGAGCCGCCATTATTATTGCCGCCGCTGTTGTTCCCACCACCATAATAACCGCCACCATAGTAACCGCCATAATAGCCAGGGTATCCACCTCCCCAGCAAAGTTCACAATCGCTATAACGACGATAAAAACCGAAGCCATACGGCGTGACCAGCAGCCAGGAACTGGGCACATACGTGTAAGTGTTGAGGCGCGGATCATAGATCCAACCCGAAAGCAGTGGGTTCCTGGAGCGCGACTGCTGCAAGACTGAATAATTAGCCGCCATCAATGATTCGGCTCTTAAATAGCTCCATTCATCGAATGAATCGAAAACTTTGCTGCTTAGCTTAGTCGTTTGCGGAGCTCCATTGCCCACCAAACGATAAACCTTATTGTTACCAATTTTGCTGGCGCCGCCGGACAACAATTGCTCGCGGGTTCCCAAAAATGCTTCACCGCGACGAACGCTGACGGCGACATCGCCGTTGGCCACGTCAATGCGATAAATCCCGGCTTTATTGAGCGAAACAACTGTGCGCGGAGTGCCAATTTCGAGTGGAACTTTTTTATCCAGTTCACCAACTTCGAGAATGACCGAACCCTGGATCACATCAAAGCGCGTATTTTCCAGTGAAGTGCGAACCGCCTCAACTTCAGTCTTTTCATTCAGACGTAAATAAGCGCCAGGCGTTAACAACAATTCCGCATGACTCTCGGCATCGGTAACGATCCGATCACCTTCTTTCATTTGTGCGCCAAGCGAAGCTTTATTCATTCCCTCAAGACTGGCGCCTTGCGATTTGAGGTGAACTTTGCCCTCCACACGATTCACAAACCCGGCTTTACTTGAAACAAGGTACTGGGCTTGCGCAGTGAAAACAGCACCCGCAATGAATAATAAAAGAGTAAAAAATCCGAACCGAGAAACTGCTTTTTGCATGGCTACCCTCCGATTTAGCAACTACACCGATTTCTGTTTGGCTGTCGCTGTAAAAAACTTCTTTACAGAAGTACTTGGGTTAAAAGGGAAAACTACCAGTGAATCTTATTCCTTTCCTGGGTTTTGCGCCAGCAATTTGATGAAAAATTTAAAATGTAATGTTTACGCCAAAAAATTGTGGAGAAAAAGGTGAGTTAAATAAAACACCGCGACCCCGATAAAGATAAAAAATGAAGCCTGCCAACCACCAGCGCGGTTAACTTCGGGAATTAAATCTGAAGTCGCAATATACAACGTGGCTCCGGCGGAAAGAGGAAGCGCAAAAACAACTGCATGCTGCACCAGAGTGACGCAAAAGATGCCGGCAAATGTCGCACTCGCAATCAGAGCAGTGGCTTTGATGGCTGTTTTTCCACTGCGTCCCGCACTCATCATAATCGAAGCAACGGTAAAGCCTTCCGGGACTTTATGCAGCAACACAGCAATAAATAAAATTAAGCCCAGACGAAAATTGGTAAGCAAGCCGGAAGCTATCGTCACACCATCAAAAAAAGCGTGAATGGCTAACGCGGCGACTGCTGTTGCAGCCACTCCGTGCCGTTGCATTTCCTCGTTATGCACCTCTTCGCCAAAGTGAAAATGCGGGGCAATCGTATGCTCAACAAGCTGAATCAGAAGATATCCGGCCAGCAACCAAATCAGGGGGATTGAGCTATTTTGCTTTCCACTTTGCAAGCTTTCTGGAATGACTTCCAAAATCACCGCCGCCAGCATAAACCCCGCACCAAAAGCGAGGAGAAATTTCAGGCGCGAACGCTCTGCCTTGTGCGATCTGGCAATCAGCCATCCGCCCAGCAAATTCCCTGCCGCCGCCAGCAAGCCAAATAGAAATAATTGAAAAAATTGAGCCATTGGCAATAAAATATTGGATCAGGAGAAGAGGCAAGATACCAGGAACGAGGTAAATTGCCAAGCCTCAAAGGGCAAAAAAGGACAGTCTTTAAACCCATCCACGTTTAAACAAATCATAGAATATACTTATTCAACTCAAATCATCATCATCAGATTTGACAAGAATTTAGCTGAAGTTTCCTGAAGCCATAGATGAGCAACAAAATTATCATAAATTTGCTTGACATCTGTTTACCGCTGAAATACTATGCGGAAATCCAGTGGAACAAAGTGGCTTAAAGTGGTAATTATTAGTAACTTAGCGCAGAAATCTAAAGCACTACCTGAAGCCATAAGCGTTTGATTAAAAAAGGGCTTAGCCCATAAAGGCGAGCCAAAAAGCGGTTCGCTTTCCCCCGTTTCTCAATCCGTTATCGCAAGCTTGCGTTTTTTTACCAGAGTTTTTTTAATGCTGCGAGGAAGTTATACAGTCACAGTTGATGATAAAGGGCGGGTAAAAATTCCAGCGAGCTTCAAACGATATTTAGATCAGCATTACGGCAACGCGGATTTTTATGTGACCAGTCTCGACGGCGAATGTTCTCGCGTTTACCCATTATCTGAATGGGAAGAAATTGAAAATAAACTGGCGCTGCTGCCTTCAATGGACCGGGCCAAACGTAAATTTCTTGATCGGGTGAATTATTACGGTCAGGTGCAGTCGCTGGATACACAGGGGCGAATTTTGATTCATCCCTTATTACGCGGGGCGGCTGAATTGCTGGGCGAAGTTACGATTTTTGGTTATTTGAATTACCTCGAAATCTGGAGCGCAGATCGCTTCCGTCGCACCCGGCTCGCAAACCAGCCTTTCACAGACGAAGATGCAGAGGCAATTGCTCGTTTGGGAATTTAAAGTCTGAGCTTTTGAAATGTCGCTTAAGTCTCCAAATCAGCTTCATCTTCCCGTGCTGTTGAATGAATCGCTTCAGGCACTGAACGCAACTTCAGGCGGTTTATTTATTGACGCGACTTTGGGCATGGGTGGTCATAGCGCAGGCATTTTGCAAGCTGCTCCGACCAATCGTGTCATTGGCTTTGACCGTGATGCTGAAGCAATTGCTCTGGCAGAACAGCGGCTGACAGTTTTTGGCGATAGATTTGCCGCAATTCACACCGACTATCGCCAAATTAAGGCAGCGTTATTTGCGCAGGGAATTGAACGGGTTAATGGCATCCTGGCTGATCTGGGCATTTCATCCTACCAGATTGATACGCCGGAGCGCGGCTTCAGTTTTCGTTTTGCCGAAGATTCGCCACTGGATATGCGGATGGATCGCAGCGAAGCCTCCACTGCCGCTGATTTGGTCAATCATTTGAGCGAGCGCGAACTCGCAGATTTGATTTTTGCCTACGGTGAAGAGCGAGCCTCACGAAAAATCGCGCATCGTATTGTGCAGGCAAGAGGCAGGTCGCCAATTACAACGACCAAACAATTAGCAGATTTGGTAATTGGCGCGATTCATCAGAAAGGTCACTGGAAAATTCATCCAGCGACGAAAACTTTTCAGGCGCTGCGCATCGCGGTGAATCGTGAGTTGGAAGGTTTAGAGAAATTCATTGCCGATGCGGTGGATTTACTGGAAACGGATGGGAGACTGGTGGTTATTACGTTTCACTCGCTTGAAGACAGGATCATCAAGCGAGCTTTGAAATTTCAATCTGGTTACTGTACCTGCCCTCCTCAGCTACCGGATTGTCGTTGTGGTGCTGTACGCCGAGTTGAGCTTCTCACTACTAAGCCTGCTCAACCAAGCGAGAGTGAAATCGTTGGTAATCCCCGTACCCGGAGTGCCAGGCTTCGTGCCTGTCGCAAATTGCAGTCCGTCACTCGTAATTAATAACCCCCCGTTTCCTAACCAGAGGAAATAAACATGAGTACACATTTTCGCCCCAAAATTCAAAATGGTCAGATCGTCAGGCGATCACCGATCACTAATTCTATTAGGACTTCACCACGATTTTCAGTCCCGACGGCGCTTGCTGCGATAACTCCGGTGTGGGCCGGAGTTTCAGTAACTGAACTAGCCCAGACCGGGCTATCGGCGCTGGCCCTTGACGGTAAATTGAAAGCAACCGAAACGACTGTCAAAAGCAAAGCGCAGTCTGCCTCTCGGGCTCGTGTTTTGGTTGGCTTGATTGGCTGCGGAGCATTACTCGCGGCTGGATTTATGTTCAGCCTGCGCGATCATTTTAAGGCTTATGCCTGTGGGCGCGAGGAAGTGCAGCTTAAATCTCAAGTGGATCAAATCAGCGCCGAGCGCCGCACTTTGGAAGTAAAGCGAGAACACGCGGTCAGTCCGCAGGAAATAGATCGTTCAGCCCGACAGCAAACCACTCTGGCACCAATTGAGATGGATCACAAAAAAGCTCTTCAGGTAGCGAAAAAACCTGCCGCTACAAACAAATTAAAAACCCGGCAAGTTGTCACCCAACAACTAGCTCAGGGACAATAAAGGCGACCTTCGTAAACTTCGTGTCGTAAAAAGCAATGGCATCCAAACGTAATAAAAAACAAAGAAGCATCACCGGGCGGCACATTTTAATTGCGTGTCTTTTTGTGGCGTGGATGGGCGTCATTATCTGGCGGCTGGCTTATTTGCAAATCGCACGCCACGAAGAATTGAGCGATAAAACCCGATTTCAGCAAGGTGCGGTTGAAAACGTCGCGGCCTTTCGCGGTGAAATCGTAGACCGCCATGGAACAGTTTTAGCAAGCAGCATTGATACTGATTCGGTGATGGCAGATTTATTTCAGGTCAAAGAAGATGCCAGAGCCAAAATCATCAAAACGCTGGCCCCGATGCTGCGCACTAACGAAAACGATTTGTGGCGCAAATTTAATTCGGGCAGTAAGGCTCCGATTCTGGCTAAAAAATTAGACGTTGAAGCCTCGAACAATATCCGCACTTCGGTTTCAAACAATAAGCTTGCAGGCATTAAAGTTATTCGTGCCACAGAGCGGCATTATCCCAATGGATCATTAGCCGCGCACATTCTGGGTTATCTGGGTAATGTGGACGGTGCAGAAAAAGGTGTTTCCGGCCTGGAACAGAAGATTGACAAATATTTGCGCGGTCAGGACGGCAAATTACAGTTTGAAAAAGATGCCCTGGGGCAGGCTTTTTCCCGTACTGAGAAAATGGCCTTAGCCGGAGCGCGAGTCATCACCACTGTTGATTCGGCGCTGCAACACAAAACTGAACAGGCACTGGCTAAAGCGCTGGCCGACACCCGGGCCGACAGCGTCAGCGCCATTGTAATGGACACGCAAACGGGCGAAATTCTGGCGATGGCCAATGCGCCAACGTTCGATCCGTCAGGCAAGTGGGGAGACAATAAACAGGAAGAATATGTCCGTCGCAACCGCGCCATCACTGACATTTATGAACCGGGATCAGTCTTCAAAATTGTGGGCTATTCAGGCGCTATCGAAGAAGGTTTGGTTCGTCCTGAAGACAAGATTCGTTGCAATGGTTCCGTCACTCTCGGCAGCCGAATTATCAAAGATGAACATTGTCATGGCGAAGTAACATTAGCCCAGGCACTAGCGAAATCTTCTAACACCGGGGCGATCCACGTTGCTCGTCAACTGGGCGATGAACGCTTCGCCAAATATATCGAGCTTTTTGGTTTTGGGCGCAAAACGGGCATTGATTTGCCGGCGGAAGCTTTTGGCTTAGCCAGACCATTCAATAAATGGCAAACAACCTCTTTTGCTTCGATTGCGATTGGGCAGGAAATTGGCGTGACCGCAATTCAGGCAGTGGCGGCGATGTCAGCAATTGCCAATCGCGGAATTTGGGTCAAACCACATATAGTCAAAAAAATTGTGACTGGCGATGCCGGTCAACGCACGCTGTGGGAAGCACAACCCGAAACGCGCAAAGTCATCAGCGAACAAACCGCTAAAACAATTAGCAGCATGCTGGAAGGCGTGGTCGAGAGCGGCACCGCACGGCACGCTGTACAACTGGCTGGATACACCGCCGCTGGCAAAACCGGCACGGCCCAAAAGGTTATCAACGGTAAATATTCAGACAGCGCGTATGTTGCTTCATTCGACGGATTTGTGCCTGCGACCAACCCACGTTTTGCGATTATTGTGACGATTGATAACCCTAAAGGTGCGCATCAGGGCGGCCAGGTCGCGGCACCTGTTTTCAATCAAATTGCCCAGGCCGCGCTCAGTGATTACGGCGTGTTGCCTGACACTGAAGATCACCGTCAGGCAATGGCAGAATTACAAACGAGATATGCAGCGACGCCAAAAGACTGGAATCGTCAGGTCGAAGCTACACCTGCGCCAATCAAAGTAGTTGCTACTCCGACTCCCAAACCGAGTGTCAAACCAACGGTTGCAGCAATGCCAAAACCGCCAGCGGCAAAGGAAAAACCTACCCCTAAACCGACGCCGATTTTAAAATTACCGACGCCCAAAGCACCTGTTGAGAAGAGGGTAAAAAAAGCCTCTGGCCCCATCAAACAGGAATCCGGTGGAGGGCCAAATGTGATTGGGCGGAGCCTGCGCGAAGTGGCGAGCCTGTGTAATCAGGCAGGCTTGAAATTGCAGACCAACGGCTCCGGTATTGCCAGAAGTCAGCGCCGCGTCAGGGACAAATTGATCGTTGAATTCAGATAAGCTTCGAGTTTCGGGATGAGTCCACGAAACACAAAACTTGAGACTCGAAACTTGAAATTATGGTTTTACTGAGTGACATCGCACAGGAATTAATGGCGCAGGCCAGCGGCGCAGGATTGGATGCAGTCATCGTTCCCGCCAGTTTCGCCGTCACTCACGATTCGCGCCGCGCTATGCCGGGGGGCATCTTCGTAGCCATCAAAGGCGCAACCACTGACGGGAATAATTTCGTTGGTATGGCTACGAAGCGCGGTGCGTTAGCAGTTATCTCAGAAAATCCACGGCCTGCTAATTTTTCAGGCGCGTGGTTACAGGTTGCGGAGACACGCTCCGCACTCGCACACGCTGCCGCCATCGTTCACGGTCATCCGTCACGCTCTTTGCAATTAGTTGGCATCACCGGAACGAATGGCAAAACGACGACGGCACATTTGTGCGAAGCAATTTTTCGCGCTTCCGGATCAGTTCCCGCAATGATGGGAACGATTGCTCATCGCATCGGCAAGGACGAAGAAATTGCCGAACACACGACGCCCGAGGCTTCCAACATTCAGGATTTTTTGCGCCGTGCAGTTATCGCCGGAGCCAAATATGCAGTGATAGAAGTTTCCTCCATCGCGCTTGAGATGCGCCGAGTTGAGTACCTTGATTTTGCGGTTGCGGCTTTCACCAACCTGACTCAGGATCATCTCGATTATCACGGCACGATGGAAGCTTACGGTGCAGCCAAAAGGCGCTTATTTGAAATCACGAAGGATTGTTCAGTCATCAACGTTGATGACGATTTCGGTGTGCAACTAACATCATTATCCAGCCCCAGAGTTTTGCGTTATGCGATTGATAAAGATGCTGATATTACCTCTGACCGAAATGATTTTGGCGCTGCTGGGTTGTCTTTCACGGCTCGCACTCCTCTCGGTGAAATGGCAATTCACTCGCCTCTGGTCGGGCGTCCGCACGCTTACAACATCCTGTGCGCAATTGGTATCGGGATTGCGCTGGGCCTCAATGCCGAAGTCATTGCGCGTGGAATTAACGGCAGCCAGGGTGCAGCAGGTCGGTTCGAGACGGTAACGAGTCCCGGCCAGGACATCACCGTCGTAGTTGATTACGCCCACACGCCGGATGCGCTGGCAAATGTTTTGAAAACGGCGCGCGAGGCGGCAAAGGCCAATAATGGTCGCGTCATTACGGTGTTTGGTTGCGGTGGAGATCGTGACAAAACCAAACGTCCTCTGATGGGCGAAGAGGCGGCGCGGCTCAGTGATTTTGTGCTTGCGACCTCTGACAATCCGCGCAGCGAAGACCCGCAAACAATCCTGCGCGAAATTGAAGTCGGATTGAAAACTGCTAAAGGAAATTACGAATTGATCGTTGATCGGCGCGCGGCAATTATGCGTGCGGTGACTGAAGCAAAACAAAATGACATTGTGATTATTGCTGGCAAGGGACACGAGGATTATCAGATTTTAGCCAGCGGTAAGATTCATTTTGATGACCGCGAAGTAGCCCGCGAAGCGTTGGGAAAAAGATGAAGCTGAGCGAAATTGCTAATCTCTGCGGAGCAACTCATCGCCTTAATCCGGCGCTGCTCGAAGCCGTGCCGAAAGGCTTTGCGATTGATTCACGCGCAGTCAAACCTGGCGAAGTTTTTATAGCAATTCCGGGCGAACACGTTGACGGTCATCAGTTCGTGCAGGAAGTTTTAGACAAAGGCGCAATGGCGGCGCTGGTCGTTCATCACCGTTTGCCCTTCGCCAAAAATCTTGCACCTTATAAAGATCGCCTGCTGTTTGTGACCGATACAGCTTTTGCCTTTCAGCAAATGGCGCAGAAAGTTTTAGCGGTCTGGCAAAAACCAATCATTGCCGTCACCGCGAGCGCTGGCAAAACTACAATAAAAGATTTGACGGCGCATGTGTTGCAAGCCTTGACGCCAAAAATTTTTAAGTCGCTCGGCAATTTGAATACGAGTTATGGCTTGCCCCTCAGCGTCGGCAGGATGATTTCGGCAGGCGCTCAACCTAATGATTTTGATCTCGCAGTGTTTGAATTTGGCATGAGTTCATACGGCGAAATCAAACGCCTGACCGAAATCGCTCCGCCGACGGTTGCGATGGTCGGAAATGTCGGCACGGCTCATATTGAATTTTTCGGATCAAGCGAAGAAATTGCCGAAGCCAAAGCTGAAATTATTGATGGTTTGCAACCAGGCGGTACAGCGATTTTGAATGCCGATGATCCGCAGGTCGCCAGTTTCCAGGGACGCCGCTCTGATCTCTCAATTTTGAAATTCGGGATTGAAGCAGCGGCTGAAATTCGCGCAGAAAATATCAACGATAATGAATTAGGCGCAACGCATTTCAAACTGGTCACGCCGAAAAGTGATGCTTTGGTAAACTTACCATTGATTGGCAGGCACAATATTTATAACGCGTTGGCCGCCGCCGCCGCTGGCTGTCATTTTGGGTTGAGCGCGGTGCAAATCGCCGCGCAACTGGCAACGGCTGAACCGTCAAAGATGCGCGGCGAGATTATCAGATTTGCCAATGGCATCACAGTGATTGATGATTCGTATAACTCGAATCCACCTGCTTTAATTCAAGCTGTCCAGGCAATCGCCAGCGCCAAAGGTTTTGCTCGCCGCATCGTTGTCGCCGGCGAAATGCTTGAACTGGGCGAACAAGGTGCAGCAATGCACCGTAACTGCGGACGTGAAATTGCCGCCGCCGGAATCAATCGCGTCATTGGTGTGCGTGGTTTGGCAAATGAATTAGTGGCAGGCGCAAATGACGCAGGGCTGCGTCACGCAATGTTTTGCGCAACACCTGAACAGGCAGCGGAGCAGTTGCTCACTGAATTACAAAAGGGTGATTTAGTCCTGGTCAAAGGATCGCGTGGCGTCCGAACCGAACGCGTAGTCGAAAGGCTCAAGGCTGAATTTGGAGGGAAGGCCGATTGAGTTTCGCAGCGCAATTAAGCAGTGAAACTTAGCAAAGAGTACGATGTTTTATTACCTTTTTTACGAACTTCTGTTCCGCCCCTATGCGCAGGCCTATCCAGCGCTGAAAGCATTAAATGTTTTTCAGTATGTGACCTTTCGCACGGCTTACGCGGCCATCACTTCGCTGGTCATAAGCCTGGCATTCGGGCCATGGATGATTCGTAAATTGCGCGAATTCAAATTCGGTCAGGAAATTCGGGAAGAAGGGCCGGCGCATCACCAGGCGAAAAAAGGTACGCCGACAATGGGCGGCGTGATGATTATCGGTTCGGTGCTGCTTTCATCTTTGCTGTGGGCTGATTTGCGCAATCGTTATTTGTGGATTGCGTTGTTCGGGATGATGAGCTTTTCCGCCGTTGGATTTATTGACGATTATATCAAAATCGTGAAGAAGCGCAGCCTGGGCTTAACGGGCAAACAAAAGCTCTTTGGACAATTCGGATCGGCTTTAGCCGTAGGTTTACTACTCAAATTCTGGACTGATTACACCTGGGTGCTCAGCGTTCCCTTCTTCAAAAATTTTCAGCCTGCGTTGCCGCTGGCTGTGTATATGCTGTTTATCATGCTGGTGATGGTTTTTTGCTCAAATGCCGTGAATTTGACCGACGGACTGGATGGTTTGGCAATCAGCGTGACGGTGGTTGCGGCTTCGGCGCTGACCGCTTTTGTTTATGTGACAGGACATGCAAAATTTGCCGAATATCTTGATCTCGTTCGTATCAAAGATGTCGCTGAATTAACTGTTTTAGGGGGCGCTTTGATCGGCGCGAGCCTCGGCTTCCTGTGGTTCAATGCGCCGCCTGCTGAAGTTTTTATGGGCGATGTTGGCAGCCTCGGCATCGGTGGAACGCTGGGTACGATTGCAGTGATTATCAAACAGGAAATCGTGCTGGGGATTCTGGGCGGAGTTTTCATGATCGAAGCCTTTTCCGTGATGTTGCAAGTGGCCTCGTTCAAGCTTACAGGTAAACGTATTTTTAAGATGTCGCCGCTCCATCATCACTTTGAATTGATGGGCTGGAAAGAGTCAAAGATTGTTTTTCGTTTTTTGATTGCCGCGCTGTTATTTGCGCTGCTGAGTCTTTCGACTTTGAAGTTGCGATAAGACCCGAATGGAAATTCAAGGCCAAAAAATCTTAGTGGTGGGGTTAGGCAAAAGCGGCATTGCGGCAGCCGAGTTTTTAGCTGCGCGTGGTGCTGTGGTCACCGCTAACGATTCGCAGTCAGTAGAAAATATTATTGCTGTGGCAAGGCAGCTTAAAGAAAAAAATATCGAAGTCATCGCGGGTTCGCATCCGCCAGCGCTCTTTGAAAATGCCGATTTAATTGTAGTTTCCCCCGGCGTGCCGCTGGCGCTCGAACCATTTCAGCAGGCGAAAAATGCCGGTGTGCCGATCATCAGCGAAGTCGAATTAGCAGCGCGATTTTTGCAAGGACGACTGATCGGAATTACCGGCTCGAATGGCAAGACGACGACCACAACGTTGCTGGGGGAAATTTTGCAAAATGCCGGATTGCCAACACAGGTTGGCGGCAATATCGGAACGCCGTTGATCTCCCTGGTTGAGACTTCGCGCCAGGAGGGGTTCACGGTAATTGAACTCAGCAGCTTTCAACTGGAAGCCGTCGAATCGCTTCATTTGTTTGCGGCAATTTTGCTGAACATCACGCCGGATCATCTTGACCGCTATGACTCAATTGATGATTACGCCGCCGCTAAAGTAAAGATTTTTCGCAATCAAACGGCGGAAGATTTGGCCGTCCTCAACGCTGATGATGCGCGTGTTGCGCAATTACAAACGAATCCGCAACTGCATGCGCACAAAGTTTTTTTCAGTCGTCAGCAGGAACTCGCAGAAGGAATTTTTCTGCGTGGTGATGACATCATCAGTAAAGCTAGCGGCGTTGAGAAAGTTTTATTGGTGCGGCATGAAATCGGCATTCGCGGCGCCCACAATCTGGAAAATGTTATGGCGGCGCTGGCAGTTGGTTTGGCGTGTGGAGCCGCACCGGATTCGATGCGGGAAACAATTCGTAATTTCAAAGGCGTCGAGCATCGGCTGGAATTCGTCGCCGAAATTAACGGCGTCAGGTTTTATAACGACTCCAAAGCGACAAATGTTGATTCGACAATTAAAGCACTGGAGGCTTTTGACAAGGGCGTGATTGTAATTTTAGGCGGCAAAGATAAAGGCAGTGATTATGCACCACTCGCGCCGTTGATTCGTGCACGCTGCAAACACGTAATTCTAATTGGAGCCGCTGCCGATAAAATCGCCGCTGCGCTTGAGCATACGAAACCGCTGCATCGCGCAACAACAATGCCGGACGCGGTGAAACTTGGAGATGAGCTGGCGGGCAGGGGAGATACCGTGTTACTGGCTCCCGCATGTGCGAGCTTTGATATGTTTGATAATTACGAACAGCGCGGAAAAATTTTCAAGGAAGCCGTTTTACAATTGAGTTGGAGGGCGCGGTGAACAGCTTGTTAACAGGTAGTTGATTTATGGCACAAGTAAAGACAAATAAAATTTTTGAGTCCATCGAAGAAGCGCATTGGGATGTGCTGATGGCCTGCTCTGCCGTTGGTTTAGTCCTGTTCGGCATCGTCATGGTTTACAGCGCATCAGGCGTCATCGGGCAGGAAAAATTTAATAACACTTTTTACTTTGTGACGCGCCAAATTGTCTGGGCGGTGCTCGGACTTATCGCCATGCTCGCGCTGATGAAAATTAACTATCAGCGTTTTGCCAGCCCGACGTTTATTTTGGCTTTGCTGGTCGCAAGCGCCACTTTATTGATTGCCGTTTTGTTTTTTGCTCCGCGCAATGGGGCGCGACGCTGGATCACGTTTGGAGCATTTTCAGCGCAACCATCAGAATTAGCCAAAATCGCCTTTATCTTTTTCATGGCGTATTTCCTGGCGCGACGCAATGAAGACGATGAAGAGCGAGTCTTTCAAGCTACGTTTTTACCGGCTGGCGTAATCGCTGCAATCCTGGCCGCGTTAATTTTGAAAGAGCCTGATTTGGGGACGACGCTGATGATTTTTGTGATCTTCATTGTGATGATGATTTCGGGGCGCGTGCCCTGGTTGCACTTAATGTCGTTAGTCCCGGTGGCGCTGCTCGGCTTTTATTTTCTGGTGCTGCGAACGTCGTGGCGCTGGGAGCGGATGATGGCATTTTTAAACCCGGAAAATGATCCACAGGGCAAAGGCTATCAGATTTTGCAATCACTCTATGCCGTTGGTGCAGGTGGGTTTTCAGGCGCTGGATTGGGCGCAGGTAAACAAAAACTTCATTACCTGCCGGAGCCGCATTCAGATTTCATCTTTGCGGTGATTGGCGAAGAGCTTGGTTTTATTGGCTCGCTGGCAGTGATTCTCGTTTTTGGATTATTGCTGTGGCGGTGTTTGAAAGCCAGTTTCCGCGCCCCTGATCGTTTCGGGCAGTTGTTGGGAATTGGTCTGACGACGATGCTGGTGGCGCAGGCATTTTTTAATATCAGCGTCGTGCTGAGCCTTGTGCCAACGAAAGGAATTCCGCTGCCGTTTATCAGCGCTGGCGGATCATCATTGCTCTTTGCTTTAGCCGCCATCGGAATTTTGCTCAATATTTCAGAGCAGGCGAAGGCTGAATGAGTTTCGGGTTTCGGGTTTCGGGTTTTGATAATGATAGTAATGGATGATGAGTAAAAATAACATGAGTTCACAAACGAATAACTCAACCCTCGAAACTCAAAACCCAAAACTCGAAACCCAAAACTCAATACGTTCGGTAATTATTGGTGGCGGCGGAACGGGTGGACACATTTATCCGGGCATTGCGATTGCGCAGGAATTTAAGCGCCGCAATGCAAATTGCGAGATTGTTTTTGTCGGAACAGCGCGTGGCCTGGAAAACAAAATCGTTCCGCGCGAAGGCTTTAAACTTGAATTGATTGAGGTCGCCGCCTTGAAAAGTGTCAGTGTTGGAAAGCGCATCAAATCGCTGGGTATGTTACCGAGAAGCTTTCTGGTCGTTCGCTCTTTGATTAATAAATACAGACCTGATGTCGTCATCGGCGTGGGCGGTTATGCTTCGGGGCCAATGGTTTTGACAGCTTCATTGATGGGCATACCAACGATGATCGCTGAACAAAATGCGCTGCCAGGATTTACAAATCGGATGCTTGCGCGTTTTGTCAAAGCGGCGGCGGTGTCGTTTGCAGAAGCGAAAACTTTCTTTGGCAACAAAGCTGAAATTACGGGTAATCCGGTGCGTGCCGAATTTTTTATGCTTGCGCCAAAGCTGAAAAGCGAAGTTACGAATATTGTGATTACCGGCGGCAGTCAGGGAGCGCGGGCCATTAACGAAGCAATGATGGCGGCGCTACCGCTCCTGGAAAGTAAAAAAGATGTGCTTGCGATTATGCATCAAACTGGTGAAGCAGATTTTGAGCGCGTGAAAAATGCTTATGCGCAAACTACTTTGAAAGCTGAAGTGAAACCGTTTATTGACAAGATTGTGGATGAATTTGCGCAGGCAGATTTAGTAATTTCACGCGCAGGCGCTACGACTGTGGCAGAGCTTGCCGCCGCCGGCAGACCCGCGCTGATGATTCCGTTCCCGCTGGCAGCAGATGATCATCAGCGAAAAAATGCCGAGGCCGTAGAACGTGCCGGAGCAGGCCGCATGATTTTGCAGGCAGAATTAAGCGGCGAACGGTTGGCAAAGGAGATTTTAGCTTTGCTGAATGACCCGGAAAAATTAGCGGCAATGAGTGCAGCAAGCAAAAAGTTAGCGTGCCCGGACGCCGCCGCAAAAGTTGTAAATATCGCAGAGAAAATTAGTTTCGGGTTTTGAGTTTTGCGTTTCGAGGAAAAACCAATTACGTGGTTTCTCGAAACGCGAAACGCGAAACGCGAAACCCAAAACATATGTTTTCCAAATTCCAGCACATCCATTTTGTCGGCATCGGCGGCATCGGCATGAGCGGCATCGCTGAAGTGCTGCTCAATCTGGGCTATCGCGTATCCGGCTCTGATGTGAAGCGCACAGCAATTACGGAGCGGCTGGAAAAGTTGGGCGGAATTGTCCACGAAGGTCATGCCGCAGGCAACATCGAAGGTGCGCACGTCATTGTGACTTCAACGGCGGTGCGTTCGGACAACCCCGAAGTCATCGAAGCGGTGCGCAAACAAATTCCTGTGATTCCCCGCGCTGAAATGCTGGCGGAATTGATGCGCTTGAAATATGGAATTGCAATTGCCGGTTCACATGGAAAAACGACGACGACCTCAATGGCCGCGTATGTATTAACCCAGGGTGAGCTTGATCCAACCGTCGTTGTAGGCGGACGCCTCAACACCTGGGGCAGCAATGCGAAGTTGGGCAAAGGAGATTTTATTCTGGTCGAAGCGGACGAAAGTGATAAGAGCTTTTTGAAACTTTCACCCACGATTGCTGTGGTCACCAACATTGATCGTGAGCATTTGGATTTTTATAAAGACCTTGATGAAATCAAAGCTCACTTCGTGCAATTCGTCAACAAAGTTCCATTTTACGG
>JANMKB010000127.1:0-11100 GCA_031371805.1 Blastocatellia bacterium
TAACACCATCGTTCATTCAGACCATTGACAGACAAGCGCGGTGATGCGAAAAAGAATGGCGTCCGACCACGTGGGCAGCCGATAAAAAAGAAATCAGTCAACGGTCGCGCCTCTTACTTACAATGGATCGCCTGACGCTGATTGTCAGTAATTCATTATCTGGAAATTTCATGGATTAATCTCAACTCAACTGGCTCACCGATTTTATCTGGAACATTGCCGATGACGTGCTGCGCGATATTTATTCCCCTAGTAAATACCGCGATGTGATTTTGCCGATGACGGTGTTGCGCCGTCTTGAAACCGTGCTGGAACCAACCAAACAAACAGTGCTGGACATGAAAGCCGCGCTCGACCGCGAAAACATCACCAATCAAGACGCTGCCCTGCGCTCAGCCTCCGGTCAGGCGTTTTACAACACCTCACCGTTTCTGTTGCGTGACCTGAAAGCCCGCACGACACAGCAAAAGTTCAAGGACGATTTCGAGGCGTATCTGTCTCACCAACTGTGCAGGACATCTTGAACAACTTTAAGTTTCGCAACCAAATCTCGCGCCTATCCAATGCCGATGCCATCGGCATTCTGATCGAAAAGTTTCTCGACAAAGACATCAACCTCAGCCCTTACGCCACCGACAAATTGCCCGCGCTCGATAACCATTCGATGGGGACAATCAATCGAAGACGCAGCAACTCGCCAAATTCCTGCGGCAAGGCAAAAAAATTATTATCTCAACGGTACAAACATTTCCGTTCGTGCTTGACCGCATTGGGGCAGAACATCGCGGCAAAAAATTCGCTATCATCATTGACGAAGCGCATTCCAGTCAGGGCGGACGCACCGCCGCCGCTATGAGCATGGCGTTATCTGAAAATGGGGCAGAGGTCGGAGAAGAAACGACCGAAGACAAAATTAACCGTATTATCGAGGCACGCAAATTAGTGCCGAACGCCAGTTATTTTGCCTTTACCGCTACGCCCAAAAATAAGACGCTGGAAATCTTTGGCAACCCATACCGCGGCGGCGACGAAATCCAACATCGCCCGTTTCACAGCTACACAATGAAACAGGCGATTCAGGAAGGTTTTATTCTCGACGTGCTGAAAAACTTCACGCCCGTCGAGAGTTATTACCGCCTCACCAAAACTATCGAAGGCGACCCTGAGTTTGATGTGAAAAAGGCGCGAAAAAAATTGCGTCGTTATGTCGAATCACACCAGAAAGCAATCCGCGACAAAGCCGAAATTATGGTTGACCATTTTCTGGAACAAGTCATCGGTCAAAACAAGCTCGGCGGTCAGGCACGTGCAATGGTGGTGACAGGCAGCATACAGCGGGCAATTCAGTATTTTTTCGCCTTTCGCAATTACCTCGCAGCAATCAAAAGCCCTTACAAACCTATCGTAGCGTTTTCAGGCGAACCGGAATACGAAGGCGAAAAGGTAAGCGAGGCGAAGCTCAACGATTTTCCCAGCCGTGAGATTGAGGATCGTATTCAGGCAGACCCGTATCGCTTTTTAATTTGTGCCGACAAATTTCAGACGGGTTATGACGAACCGTTGTTGCACACAATGTATGTGGACAAACCGCTGTCGAGTATCAAAGCAGTGCAAACCCTTTCGCGGTTGAACCGTGCACACCCGAAAAAGCACGATGTTTTCGTCCTCGATTTTCAGAACAATACTGAGACCATCGAGAAAGCATTTGCTGATTACTATCGCACGACCGTTTTGAGCGCAGAAACTGACCCCAACAAGTTACACACGCTGAAAGCGGGGTTGGATGCGTATCAGGTTTACGCGCCTGAGCAAATTGAAACGTTCGTTGCCCTTTATCTGGATGGCGCGGACCGCGATCAACTTGATCCACTGCTCGACGCTTGTGTGGCGATTTATGTGAAGGAATTGGACGAAGACGGACAAGTTGATTTTAAAGGTAAGGCTAAGGCTTTCGCACGCACGTATGATTTTCTGGCAACGATTTTGCCGTATGGGGTAGCAGAGTGGGAAAACTTTCGATTTTCCTGAATTTTTGATCTCAAAATTACCTGCGCCAATCGAAGAAGACCTTGCCAAAGGCATTTTGGAAGCCATTGACATGGACAGTTATCGCGCCGAAAAGAAAGCCACGATGGCGATTGTCATGCCGGATTCCGACGGAGAGATTGCCCCGGTTCCGGGCGCTGGCTGACAGATACTGTTTTTGGGATGACGTATAAGAACTAAACAACCTGGTACTGAAGGGGTGCAGCAATTGTTTCCTGAGTTGTCCCGCGCTGCTTTATTTTTTTTCTCAGACGCACATGATAATCTTCGGCAATGTCAGAATTTCATTTGTCCGTAATTATTTCTCAACTCAGCCAGCGTGCCTTTCCATTAGAAAATTTAGCCGTGGAAATAGTGCGCGTAAAACAGGCTGCTGTCACGGTATTGTTGCGCGAAAATCAGCGTGGCCCCGAAATATTAATGATCAAGCGTGCCGATTATCCAAATGACCCCTGGTCTGGTCATTTAGCTTTGCCGGGCGGACGAGCCGACGCGGAGGACGAACATTTGCTCGCGACAGCGGCGCGTGAAATGTGGGAAGAAGTAGGGATCAGGCTCAACCCGGAAAACAATTTCATTGGTCGTCTGGCAATGCTCAGCCCCAAAAATCCTAACCTCCCAGTTATGGAAATTACGCCCTTTGTCGCTGTTGCCCCGGATGAATTTTCGCTGCAATTTAGTGAAGAAGTCGCTGCTGCTTTCTGGCTGCCAGTGAGCGAGTTGGAACAAAATGGACAATCGGATTTTTATCGGTTGCGGTATCAGGAGACGATCATTAAATATCCTGCGTACCCTTCGCCCCAGGGACCAATTTGGGGCATCACGGCGCGGATTCTGAATGAATTTCTGGCTCTGCTGAAATAAATGTCCAGATAAATTTGAGCAACTGCTTTACCGCAAAGGGTCAAAGGGACAAAGGATCAAAGAACATCAACCAATGTAAGCCTCTTTGCCCCTTTATCCCTTTGACCCTTTGCGTTGAAAAAGCTCACGCTATAACCACTTGCAGAATAGTTTTAGTTTTTTCGTCTTTTTACTTTTGCGCCGGGTTGAAGTAAAACATTGGCTGGCAATGGCGCAGGCAGTTGACTGACGCTTTTTCACTTTCCGATTTATCAAATGTTTACACCCAATAAGGAGTTTTCAGACAATGTATATTGTGGCAGTCCGATTCGAAATTTCCCCGGAACACGCGGCCAGCTTTCGTGCTGCCGTCTCAAAAAATGCCGCAGCGAGTGAAGCAACTGAACCCGGTTGCCGGCAATTCGATGCGTGTTTTAATGTTGATGGCACGCATTGTTTTTTGTACGAAGTTTATCAGGACGAAGCGGCGTTTGGTGCTCATCGCGCCTCTGCCCATTTCGCCACTTTCAGTCAGGCGATTGAAGGCACAGTCGTCAACAAACGACTGGAGATTTACGACTTGCCCGACAATCCTTACAAAGATTGATAGAGCGTTTGCGGAAAGCAGGTATAGCGGGCTGCCAGCCCGCGTTCGAGGTTTACGGCCTGGGGTTTTGCGGAAAAACTAATTACCTCTAGCCTCAGCTTACGGGGTGGCAGCCCGTGTTACTCAGAATTTATCATTAGGAAAAATCATGAACTACGCGCTGGAGGCTCTGAATAAAGAACGCCTTGATTACACCAATAAAGGCTTGCCATTTATTGCGGATGTCGCTCCCTCTGAAGTCAGGCGGAACGGCTGGAATATTCTCAACGGCGCGCTTCCGTTTCCATTGATGGTGCTGAAAGAATCCGCGCTCGAACATAACCTGAAAGCGATGGATGAATGGTGCGCGGAAAACAATTTCCTGCTGGCCCCGCACGGCAAAACTACGATGTGTCCGCAACTCTATGAGCGTCAACTGGCCTGTGGCGCCTGGGCGATTACGGTGGCGACCGTTTCGCAGGCGATGGTTTGCGCACGCTTTGGCATTCAACGCATATTTATCGCCAATCAGGTGATCGGCGACGGCAATTTTCGGGCGCTTGCGGCGTTGCTGGGCGCTGGCTCAAACGCAGAAATTTATTGTTTGCTTGATAGCGTGGCGGGACTTCAGCAATTAGTTGCAGGCCTGCAAAAATTCGGTGCGCAGCGAGTCATTAACGTGCTGCTTGAAGTCGGCAGAAAGGGTTGGAGAACCGGAATCAGGTCACCGGAACAATTCACGGATATTTACCTTGAAGCAACGAAATATCCCGAAATTCTCAGCCTGCGCGGCATTGAAGCATTTGAAGGATCGGCCTCTGATGCAGGCGAAGTTGATGAATTTCTCGCCGAATTCAAAATGATTGGCGAGCGCTTTTTAAAGCTCTGGCAGGAAGCGGAAAAACCGTTGTTAAGCATCGGCGGGACGGCTTATCTGGATCGGGTTTTATTGCTCTCGCGGGAAATCAGCAGCGACTTTCAATTCGTAGTGCGCAGTGGTTGTTATGTGACGCACGATCACGGACTTTATCAACGCAAGCATCAAACTAGTCAGCTCAGAATCAGCGGAACTGCCCATTTGCCTGATTTCAGACCAGCACTGGAATTGTGGTCGTATGTGCAATCAATCCCGGAAAATCATTATGCGTTTCTGACGTTTGGAAAACGTGATACTTCGCACGACATTGATTTACCAGTCCCACTGTTTTCAATCCGGGGAAATCAGCGGCAACGGCTGACCGATGCACAAGTGGTCAAGTTGCAGGATCAGCATGCATATTTATCTTTTGGTGATGGCGTAGATTTACAAATCGGCGATCTGGTTTGTTGCGGCATTTCGCATCCCTGCACCGCCTTCGATAAATGGCGCGTGCTGCCGGTCGTCAATGATGATTACGATGTGATTGATCTGTATCAAACATTTTTTTAGATGTAACCGGATGAGAACGTTATCATTGCCAAGAAATATGGCCGCCTGTTTTGCATCTGGCGCGAGGATTTACAAGCCGGATTTGATGAATGCTGGCGCGTCCTCATGCCGTTTGGGACAATAATTTTCAAAACCGACAGATTAGATTTATTTCCCGTCCGGCCAGGGTATAAGTCAGGGCGCGTTGCCAAAACACATTGGCTGGCATTTATGAAATTGCCAGCCGAAGTGAGCTTAAAAAAATAAAGTGATTCACATAAAAAGTCGCTGAAATCGGTGGCTTTTTTACATTGTTCGCTTGCGATAAATCATACAATGCGTATAGTTGCAATAGCGAAACGTTCTTTGGGAAAGGAGTGACGCCGATGACCGAAAATGAACTGCAAAAGCTGTTTGAGTTGTTCACAGCGGTTCTGCTTGAAGTAAGAGCCGGACAGGTGAAAGTTGAAAGGCGATTAGAAAAGCTGGAGCAGGAAATCAGGGAATTGCGCAAACAACTCCCTGATTCATAGACAAGGGAGCGGGAAACCGCTCCCCTTATTCACAGACATTCTACTATAGATAAGGGAGAAAATAACATGATCGGAAAAAAACTGAAAGAGACACGCAAAGAGCTGGGGCTAACCCAAAAGGAACTTGGCGAATTGCTGGGAATCTCAGGCAACTCCATCGCACGCTATGAACGAGAAGAGCTACAACCCCAGCATCCGAAAGTTTTAGACATGGCGCTATCCTATTTGCGGCTCACTCCAAAAACCAGAGACAACATTGCGCGTCTGGCGCTCGACAAGAAAACCTTCGCCGCCCAGGTGTAAAAGCAAAGGGTGATAGATTTTGGATTGATCTATCGCCCCGTTCGCCCAGAATCCTGGTTTGACCTGGGCAGGATTCTCAGCCACAATACCCAATCAGATTCTGCGAAATATCGTGTTTCAACTAATTATTTATTGTGTCTCTCTATAAACCAATTCTCCTGACCAACGGGACGCTGATTGACGGCACAGGTAAAGCAGCCGAGCGCGGCGATGTACTAATTTGTGCTGATCGTATCGCCGAAGTTGGAATTTTCGCAGCGCCTGACGAGTGCGAAAAAATTGATTGCACCGGCCTTGTCATCGCGCCTGGGTTTATTGACGGGCACAATCACCTTGATTTGCAGGCGCTCGAAGATCGTCCCGCCCGTGCCACGCAGGGCATCACTTCAGAGGTCGTCGGTAATTGCGGATTTTCCGCGTATCCCTGCGATGCCGATAAAACAAAACTTCGTGAATTTGCGAATGGAATTTTGTGTGGTGATGAGCACTGGGGCTGGCACTCCGCCAAAGATTATTTTTCCGCCGTTGCACACAGCAAAACCACGCTGAATGTCGCTTCGTTAACTGGTCACGGCAGCCTGCGCATCGCCGTTGCCGGAAACAAACAGGGAAAATTATCCGCAGCCGAATTAACCGCGATGGAACGCAAGCTGGACGATGCTTTGAGTGAAGGCTCATGTGGGTTTTCGACCGGGTTAATGTACGCGCCTGGCGCCAGCGCTCCGTTTGCCGAACTTGAGCGGTTATGCAAAGTCGTCGCACGGCACGATAAAATTTATACGACTCACATCCGCAGCTATTTTTCCGACTTACTCGTTTCCATCGAAGAGCAAATCGAACTGGCAAGACGCACGGGATGCCGTTTACAAATTTCACATTTGCAGGCTGTCGGCGCACAGAACTGGGCGTTGCAACAACCTGCGCTCGAAAAAATCGAAGCCGCAAAAAACGCCGGGATTGACATCGCTTTTGATTGTTATCCTTACATTGCCGGCAGCACGGTTCTGACGCAGGTCTTACCACAATCCGCGCTTGATGGCGGCGTCAAAGCGATGCTCGCCCGTTTGCAGGATGCTGACGAACGCAGGTGCATCGCCGCCACAACCGAAGCCGCCTTGCAATGGCGCTGGAGCGATATTTACATTTCGGCAGTTGGCTCAACCCGCAATCAATCCGCGCTCAAACACAATTTGCATGAGTTGGGCGAAGCGCGGAGTAAAGCTCCGGTAGAAGCAATGATTGATTTACTGATCGAAGAAAAAGGCGCTGTCAACATCATCTGTTTCAATCAATGCGAAGAGAATTTGCAGCAAACGTTAACGCATCCGCTCGCGCTGATTATCAGCGATGGTTTTTACGTCAAAGGCCAGCCGCACCCGCGCCTGCACGGGACGTTTCCACACTTGTTAGGAGAATTTTGTCGTGAGCGAAAATGGCTGACCTTACCGGAAGCGATTCACAAAATCACCGACTTTCCGGCGCAACGATTTGGGCTGAAAAATGTGGGGAGATTACAACCAGGCTATCTCGCGGACATCACGATTTTCAATCCCGAACAAATCAAAAGTCCCGCCAGTTATGACCAGGCTGAATTAGCGCCTGTCGGGGTAAATTATGTTTTCAGAAAAGGTCAATGCGTCCGGGGAAAAAAGTAAGGGCGCATCCAAATTTAACTTCCCGCATTGAACCGCGTAGCGGTGTTTTGAGTTTCAACCCACGGTAAGATTGTCACAGTTTCCTCCGTCACGTCAGTGACGACTGAATTCAACCGTCGCTGACGTGCGGGGAAAATTTTTTTAATACAGTTATGCTGAAGATGAAGTCAGAGACTGTATGAAGCGTATGCAAATTATAACTAAATATCTGCAAATTTTTAAGCTCGCGGAGCGTTTGGAGTGCTGTGACTTGTCACAGCTTTGCGTTCGAACCTGAGCTACTGTGGGTTAACCGTGCAGTGCCAACGGCGAACACCAAAGCGGCGACGAGCCGCCGCACTCCAAACGCTCCGCGCTGCTCGGGTACTTGATTTTATTCAATTTTAAATCAGATTATTTATTCCAGGCATTAAAAAAAAGGTCAGTGATTATGCACTGACCTTTTTTAAAATGTTCGATAAGCTGCCAGCTTGTCGAACTCGTAGTCAAAGATAGTCTGCGAGGAAAACTGTGACGCCGTAAATCTGCCGACAAGCTGGCAGCGTTGTCGGACATCGGCTGTGCGCCAACTAAATCTTAGCGTCTGACACGGCTGACATTTACCGGAAAATTCAATTCTTTCAACTCAAGTTGATAGAACGCATTGAAGCCGGGATAACGTGCCGCTTCGCTAAGCTCTTCTTCAATTCGCAGCAATTGATTGTATTTGGCAATCCGATCTGTGCGTGAAGCTGAGCCGGTTTTGATCTGTCCGCAATTTGTTGCGACAGCTAAATCCGCGATGAACGAATCTTCGGTCTCACCCGAACGATGCGAAGCGATAGCCGTATAATTATTGGTCTTCGCCAACTCTATCGCGTTCAGCGTTTCGGTCAGCGTTCCGATTTGATTGACTTTAATCAAAATCGAATTGGCGACCACTTCTTCAATGCCGCGCTCCAGATATTGTACGTTCGTCACAAACAAATCGTCGCCGACTAATTGCACGGTATCGCCAAGCTGTTCGGTGATTGCCGCCCAACCTGTCCAGTCATTTTCGGCCAGGCCGTCCTCAATGGAAATGATCGGAAATTGTTTGCACCAGTTGACCCAGTATTCAACCATATCCTCTGAAGTCAATTTGCGTTGATCAGATTTTTTGAAGACGTAATGACCTTCCAAAAAAAATTCGGAGGAAGCCGGATCAAGGGCAATGGCGATTTGCTCACCGGGCGTGTAACCTGCGCCGCTGATGGCTTCGAGGATAACTTCGATAGCCTCATCATTCGATTTCAGGCTCGGAGCAAAACCGCCTTCATCGCCAACCGCCGTCGAATAACCGCGTTTTTTCAGTACTCCTTTGAGCGTATGAAAAACTTCCGCACCCCAGCGCAGGGCTTCGGCAAACGTCGGCGCTCCTGCCGGAACAATCATGAATTCCTGAAAATCTACGTTGTTATCCGCGTGCGCTCCGCCATTGATAATGTTCATCATTGGCACGGGCAGCGTGCGCGCATTCGTGCCGCCGAGATAACGATACAGCGGAACTTCCAATTCCGTCGCCGCCGCACGCGCAGTGGCGAGCGAAACAGCCAGGATTGCATTCGCGCCAAGTTTCGATTTATTTGGCGTGTCATCCAAATCAATCATCGTGTGGTCAATGGCGGCCTGATCAAACGCCTCCATCCCGACCAACGCGTTATCAATCGCTTTGTTGATATTTTCGACGGCAAGTTTGACGCCCTTGCCCAGATAACGAACGCTATCGCCATCGCGTAATTCGACCGCTTCATTTTCACCGGTCGAAGCGCCAGAGGGCACAGCCGCCCGCCCCCAGGCGCCAGATTCCAAAAAGACTTCCGCTTCGACGGTAGGGTTGCCACGCGAATCAAGAATTTCCCGCGCGTGGACTTGTTCAATCGCACTCATTATTTATTACCTTTCTGTACATGTTTATGGCCTGAAAAAATTAAGCATGTATCTTAGCGTGCGAGGCAGGAATGTCAAATCGTGGGATTTTTATTTGTCGTGGCGAAGATGCTCCCCAAATGGTAGGATATAAAAATGGAAAGAGAGGCTTCGTGAGGATTATTAGTAAACGCAGGCTGCGCGAATTTTGGGAAAACCACCCAGCCGCCAAAGAGCCATTACTGGACTGGTACAATGTAACCCGTAAGGCAGCCTGGCAAAATTTGCCGGAGGTTCGAGAAAATTTCCGGCATGCTGATCCCGTTGGCGATTGCACTGTCTTTAACATCAAAGGGAACGACTATCGCCTGATTACTGTGCTTCGCTATCGTGTGCAGCGCGTTTACATCCTACACGTGCTGACGCACAAGGATTATGACAAGGAGAAGTGGAAAGATGACTATTACTGTTAAATCGCCCCCAGCCAGCCAGCGCACACGTGCTGTTTTTGATGCACGCCGTTACGGTCGTCTGCTGGCGCAAACCGTTCCGGTGGTGATTCACAGCGCGGCAGAATGCAAACGTGCCAGCACTGAAATTGATCGCCTGCTGAGGAAAGGAAGTAATAATTTATCGCCCGAAGAGGAGCGTTTATTGGATTTGCTTTCGACCCTCGTCGAACGATACGAAGACGAAACCGAAATTTTCCCTCCTTCGCCGCCGCATCGAACGCTCCAATTTTTGATGGAGCAGAATGATCTGCGCCAGGTTGATCTGGTAAAGATATTTGGCTCCAGTGGACGCGTGTCTGAAGTCGTCAATGGCAAACGCACGATCAGCAAGGTACAGGCGAAAGCATTGGGCGAGTTTTTTAAAGTGTCGCCGGAATTGTTTATTTGAAGCAATTCTTGAGATTATGCCGTGGCTCAACTCCAAATTTCTATTACCCTGTCTCAGGCCAAATATTCAGAGTATTCCATTTCAATTACTTCGCCGGGCCGCGCTGGTTCTTTCAGCAACAGCAGCGCATCGCGGAGAACTTTTTTATGCAAATCTTTCATGCCAGGTTTGCCCAGCGAATTGCCAATCTTGAAATCTTTTGGAACCATTGCGCGGGGTGGGCGCATTTGTTTTGAAACTTCGGGGCTGAGGGTAATTAAAACGGTTGGAACTCCAAGCAATTCGATTTCACGTTGAACCGCGACGACCGTGCGGTGACAGACGTTTGGTCAGCCACCCGTTAAAATAACGGCATCGGCTCTGGAGCGTTTCGCAATTTCTTCTGCAATCTGCGGAGCCGTCTCTTCATACATTTGCTTCAACTGCATCGTGTAGCCCATGTATCCAACATGCTCTTTTGCGATGCCGCCGATAAATCCTTCAGCGTGTAATTCGCGGAGCGCGTCAAGCGGGAAGACGACGTTGATGTCCTGATCGGCGTCAGTATGATCATAATGGTGATGCGTCACCATCAATTCAGAGGTTTCAACTTCGCCGCCGATAATTCTGAAAGTTAAGTCACCCAGTTCATCAGCGATGTTAAAAGCAGATTGATCTTTGCGATGCACTCCGCCCGCTGTGACGAGGGCAATCGTTGCTTTCGATAACTCCCGATCAAACGGCGTGAATGGTACGCATTTACGCGACATGATAGCCATAAATTTCTTTGGTTTCGGGTTTCGCGTTTTGCGTTTCGAGGAAAACGAATTACCTGGATTCCACGAAACACAAAACTCGAACCTCGAAACTAAAGAACATTATGGCCATCATTTCGCTAAAAAGCGTAAAGATTACGCCCTATGAGCGAGAGTAAGCGAAAGCAACGAAAGCTCTCGTCAC
>JANMKB010000132.1:0-9537 GCA_031371805.1 Blastocatellia bacterium
TCCAAGTCAGGGCGTGCGTTATCGCGTGAGAATTGGTCGTTTTGCCAATCGCACAGCAGCGCAAAGCTATGGCACACGGTTGAAGCAACAAGGTCTCGCCGCAGATTTTTTTGCCGCTTTGTACGAAGGCGCATCTTCGCCGCTTACCACTGAACAAGCTGTGAAAAAACCTGTACCAACTGTCCCGGCTGCCACTGTTAAGGCACAACCCAAACCAGTGGAAAAATCTGTCGTAATTGCGCCAGCGCCGCCGTCCCAAAGACTCCGCGAAGTCAAAACGCCGACCGCTAGTAGCGTGACAAATAAACCAGTCGTAACCACCTCGGCAACTGACAACGTAAGCAAACCGATTTCTGTTCCCCAACCGCAACCAAAGCCAACCGTGCCAGCCACCAATGCCGCACCAAAAACAGTTCCGCCAACGGAAACAAAACCGTTGAAGGTAACGCCGCAACTGCCTGCGCCATTTGGTGAAGTCAAACCGCCACGTGATAAGAAGGCTGAGAACGCGACGGATGCAAAGACAACGGAAACTCCGGTTAATAAAGTTGCGGCGGCAACTTTACCAAAACCAATCAAAGAAACAGTGGCGGCGGCGGCGGCTCCGGCAATCGCTTCCAGCTATCTTAAATTTGAGGATCGTTCATTTGGCTATTCTTTTGAACGTCCCAATTATTGGAGCGGAGGCCCGCTGCCGGCTGAAGATTTACAGACACAGCGCATTGACGCAGGAGCAATTTTTCGCTCGCAGGAAGACGCCGCGTTTACTCACGCGATTTGGAACAGCTTGAAAAATGCCAACAGCCCGGCTTACGACAACAATCTGATCGTTGATCTGGTCATCAAAAGTATTGGGAATAGTTCGGGCATGCAGGGACTGACCGAAACTGCACGCCGCCTGGTTCAGGAGGGCGACCAGATCAAAACTTATATTGATTTGCGCACCCTCTTTCGTCAGCCTCGGGCGAATTCTCCATTGGAATTTCAGGGCAAAGCCGTGATAATTCGCGCTGGAACTGGTATCTTACTGGTCGTCGCTTTTTACTCGAAAGAAAGTACGCCAACCATGATCGCGGCGGCAGAAAAAATTGTCAGCAGCGCTCGTGTGCCATAAATAAAATCTGGCTTGCCTGGTTGGAAAAATGGATTGCAGCACTGATCGCAAGCGAAATGCTTGCATTAAGTTTTTTTGGAGCTTTTAAATCTGCGCGAACTGAAATTTACATTGCCTGAACGTGCCCTTGAAACTTTATTCGGGCCTTACGATCAAAACATCAAGTACCTTGAATCCCTGCTCAGCGTCCGTGTCGGAGGACGGGGCGGCGAACTGTTAGTCGAGGGCGACGAAGCCGACGTGGCAACTGTCGAACATATTCTTAAAGATTTCAGCCAATTATTCAGCGAGGGAAAAACTCCCAACGATGGTGAATTGCGCGAGGCCTTCAAGCAAATCGCCGAAGATCGAAGTGAGTCCTTACGCGAACTTCTATCGCCAAAAAAAATCATCAACCCTGGTGGACGCAAACAAATTTCTGCACGGACGCCAATGCAGCGTCGTTACCTCGAAGCGATTGAGAAAAATGATGTGGTGTTTGGGATCGGCCCGGCGGGTACGGGAAAATGTATTGCGGCTGATTCGCTGGTGCTGACAAGCGAAGGAATGATGGAAATTGGTGCGCTCGGTAAAACAACGCAAGCCGACCAGTATCAAACCTTAACGCTTACCATTCACGGTTTAGCAGGGGCCGAAAATACCTCGCATATTTACTCTGGTGGTGAAAGTAAAACATTGCGCATCACTACTCGCGGCGGCTTCAGCATCGAAGCGACGCCAGAACATCCGCTCATGGTAATGACTCCGCTCGGTCAGCTTGAATGGCGAAGAGCAGATGAGTTGAAGACTGGCGATGTCTTAACTTTGCAGCGCGGACAAAAAATGTTCGGGACGCGCACAACCATTGATTTTAATGACGATCCACTTTCACCCAGTCCGCTTAATATTACTGAACTGGATGACGAATTTGCGTATTTGCTGGGTGTGATTGTCGGTGACGGATGTCTGGCACAACCTAATCACATCAGCCTTAAAACGTCTGATGAGCCAATTGTTGCGCTCTGGCAATCCTTCGCTAAACGAGTGGGGCTGCCTGCATTTTCTGAGGATCAGACAAACTCAGTTGTCAGTTCGCAATTTTATCAACTGCTGCTTCACCTGGGCGTATCAAACGGAGCAGAACACACGAAACGGATTCCGCAGGCGCTCCTGAGCGCTCCGCAACACCTCGTTGCTGCATTTTTGCGTGGCTTGTTTGACATTAATGGAGCAGTCGAAAACCACGCTGCCGGCATTAATCTTTCCTCTGTTGCTGAAAAGCTAATTCAGCAAATTCAGATTGTTTTACTTAATTTTGGGATCGTCGCCAATAAATCACTGCAACAGGAAGATTCTCACCTGCTGATTATTATCGGAGCCGATGCTAATAAATTTGATGAACTGATTGGCTTTGGTTTAGAGCGCAAACGTGCGCAACGGCAGAATTCTGTCGCTGCGGCTCCGGGTAATATACTGCAAGTTGTAGCTGCCACGGCTGCACTGCGAACGTCAGACCCCATCGCTACGGCTCCGCGCACTGTACGAGCGTCAAACCCCGTCGCTACGGTTCCGGGTACTGTACCTCAACTCGGACAACTGCTCGACCAACGATTATTCTTTGCCGAAATTTCCAGTATTGAATCATCCCGCGCCCAGGTTTTTGATTTGACCGTGCCCGGAACGCATAGTTTTGTCGCCAACGGATTTATCAATCACAACACTTACCTGGCGGTGGCAATGGCGGTTCAATATCTGATGAGTAAGCAGGTGAATCGTATTATCCTGGCGCGTCCTGCCGTTGAAGCGGGAGAAAAACTCGGCTTCCTGCCCGGAGATTTACAGGACAAAGTTGACCCGTATCTGCGCCCGATTTATGACGCGCTGTTTGATGTCATGGATCATGAACGCGTGACCAGCTTTTTGGAAAAGCGCGTGATCGAAGTTGCGCCGCTGGCGTTCATGCGTGGTCGTGCACAAACTTTGGACAGCCTGTTATTGACGCCTACCGGCTGGCGCAAAATGGGAGAAATCAAAGTTGGCGATTTCGTGATTGGTGCCAATGGCAAGCCCATCAAAGTCCTCGGTGTTTTTCCGCAGGGCAGGAAAAAAGTATATCGTTTGACGATGACCGATGAGGCAAGCACGGTGGCCTGTGCTGAACATCTCTGGCAGGTAAAAACGACGGAAGACCGTGCGCCACAAATTGTGGAAACGCAGGAAATGATCGGCCATCTTCAACGCAACAAGCAATACCATTATGAGTTGCCGCTTCTTTCTGCGCCTGTTCAATTTTCAGCGCAGCCCGTTTCGCTTGACCCTTATGCGTTGGGCTTATGGCTTGGTGATGGTTGTCTTTCTGACCAGTCTGTGTTCAGTCTGGCTGGTCACAGTGCAAGCCCGCTTCGCAAGTCATTCCCGCAAATCAATCTGGCGAAAACGCTTGCCGCAACTAAATTTGTTCCACCAAATTATTTATACAATAGTGCAGAAGTCCGGCTTGCACTCTTACAAGGTTTGTTGGATACGGAGGGCGGCGCGGTGATTCAGGCAAACCAGACTTGCCGCATCCAATATTCAACGAACTCAGAAAAATTAAAAGACGATATTGTTTTTCTCGTGCGTTCCCTGGGCGGCGTGACAACTCAGCGCATTCACAATTTCGATTCGTACACTCTGGATATTCGCTTGCCCAAAACCATTAGCCCGTTTCGCTCATCCCGCAAAGCTGCCAGCTATGAAAAATTTGGTAGTTGTCGCCCGCTGCGATTTGTCAAAAATATTGAGTGTATCGGCGAGCAGGAAACGCAATGTATTCGTGTGGCGGCGTTTGATGCGCTGTATGTAACCGACGATTTTATTTTGACGCACAACACGCTCTCCGATGCTTTCATTATTTTGGATGAAGCGCAAAATACCACTTCCGAACAGATGAAAATGTTTTTGACGCGTATCGGCTTTGGTTCAAAAGCAGTGATTACCGGCGATGTCACACAAATTGATTTACCTTCTGGTCGCAAGTCAGGTTTGATCGAAGCGCAACATGTGGTGTGCGGAATTCCTAAAATTGAGTTCATCGAATTCACCGACCGCGATGTTGTGCGTCATCATATAGTTCAATTGATCGTCCGCGCCTACGATGAGCACACCCGCAAAATTAACCTCTAAAAATATTGTGAACCGCACGCAACCAGTGGTTTCTCAAGTTGAAGATAAAGCTGAGATTGAATTTGTTAATCGGCAGCGTCTCTTCAAACTTGAGCGCAAAATTATCACCAGACTTGGTCGTGCGACGCTTGCTAAAATCGCTTGTCATCATTGCGCAGTCACAATTTCTTTCATTCGTGATCGTGAGATGCGGCAACTGAATCGTGATTATCGTGGCCTTGATCAACCGACTGATGTTTTGTCCTTCGCTTATCACGAGGGATTGAGCGATAATGAGCCAAATCACAATGCGAGCTTTTTAGGTGATGTGATTATTTCGGTTGAGACGGCTGAACGCTATGCTCATGAGCAGGGACTCAGCTTTGCAACGGAAATTAATTGGCTGGTGATTCATGGCATCCTGCATTTAGCCGGATACGATCACGAAACGGATAACGGCGAAATGAGAAAGCTTGAACGCCGTTTGCGAAAAGAGTTACTCAGTGGTCAGTGACCCGTAGTCAGGAGGTCAAAGAACCGACCACTGACAACCAAATATGGAATACGAAATAATCCTGACCAGCATCGCTATCCTGGTGCTGGTCGTTGTGGCAACCGCCAAAAGCGCCCTCGATGAATTAAGCGATGTGTCGTTGCGCCTGATGGCCAGCGAAAATCAAAACACTCCCTGGGCGGGCTTCTTACGTTCAATTGTCGAGCATTATCATTCCTTTAGTTTCACGCTCACCTTCGGCATTCATTTATCTATTGCCTCAATCGCAATTCTCATCACTTCCCTTGCCTTCAAAATTCACGCTGAGCATTTTTTAATCATCGCGTTTGCCGCCATGATTGTTTCGCTCATTGTTTTTCGTTTGGTGATTCCGTTATTGCTCACTCAAAACGATCCGGCCCGCACACTTTTATATTTGCGCTATCCGCTGAAAGTTCTTTATCCGGCGCTCGGAATTATTGCGCTCCCGATTTATCGTTCGCTGCGTGGCTTGCAACGCGAAGACGAACCGCAAACCACTACAAACAACGAAAATGAAGATAACGAAAGTGAATTACAGGCGCTCCTTGATGTCGGCGAACAGGAAGGCATCATCGAAGAAAATGAAGGCGAGATGATTCAATCCATCATTCGCTTTAGTGATCGCACCGTCGGCGAAGTGATGACGCCGCGCACAAAAATTATTGCCATCGAAGCCGCCACAACGCTTGAAGCTGTCCGCGATTTGATGATCGAATCCAAGTACTCGCGCCTGCCGGTTTATCAGGACAAAGTAGATCAAATCGAAGGCGTAATTTACGTGCGCGATTTGCTTTCTTACTGGGCTACGGGCGAAACGAATAAAGCTGCGATTGAGTTGGCGCGCCCAACTTATTTTGTGCCGGAAAGTAAGCCAACGGATGAATTATTACGCGAAATGCAAAAAGCCAAAGCGCAAATGGCGATGGTGATTGATGAATACGGCGGCATCGCAGGGTTAGTCACGCTCGAAGATTTAATCGAAGAAATTGTTGGCGAAATCGAAGACGAAGACGAACCCGAACCACAGGCCGCAGAGGTTGAAATTAGCCGTCAGGCGGATGAAAGTTACATCGTGCTGGGTCAGGTTGAAGTCGGAAAAATCGAGAAGATTTTTGACCTTGAATTAGCCGCCGATGATTTCACGACCGTCGCAGGATTAGTCATCAATCAACTCGGCCATTTACCCCTCGTCGGCGAATCATTGGATTTTCAAGGCCTGCGCTTTGAAGTAATCGAAGCTGATGAACGAAGGGTTTCGCGGGTAAAAATTTACACTGCGATTGAAGCGGCAGAAAAAGCTGAAAGCGTCGCAGCAGAAAGTGTTGAAGTTCGGAAGTAAATTCTCGTAAAGACTTTTTAGAGTCAGGATTTTTCTTTATTGCAGAGATTGGCTGGTGGGAAATCATTCCCTATTCAGAGTGAAAATTTTTCTTAATGACTACTACTCATAAATCAGGTTTCGCCGCGCTCATCGGGCGTCCGAACGCAGGCAAATCAACGTTACTCAATCATCTGGTAGGCGAACATATCGCCGCCGTTTCTTCAAAACCGCAAACCACTCGCACCCGCATTCAGGGCATCATCACTCGTCACGACGCGCAGATAATTTTCGTAGACACGCCCGGCATTCATAAACCCGGCTACACCCTCAACCGTCGAATGATGGGGATTGTGGCTGAAGCAATGGAAACAGTGGATGTAATTTTGCTGATGCGTGACGTGAGCGCCAAAACCGGAGCCGGCGAGCGATTCACGCTTGAGATGATCAAAAACTCTACCAAGCCAGTGATTTTGCTGCTCAATAAAGTTGATCTCATCAAAAACAAAACTGCGCTGTTGCCGATGCTGGAACAGTTCAGCCAGGAACATAATTATGCCGAAATCATTCCGATTTCGGCGCGCTCTGGTAAAGGCGTCGAACAGTTAATCGAATTGCTCATCAAATATTTACCTGAAGGTGAACGGCTTTATGATGCTGAAATGTTCACCGATCAGGTGGAGCGAAATATTGCGGCTGAATTAGTGCGCGAAAAGATTTTGCAATTAACTGGTCAGGAGTTGCCGTTTGCGACTGCTGTTCAAACTGAGCTATGGACGGAAGTGGAAGGCGCGACAGAAATTCATTGTGTCATTTACGTTGAGCGCGATTCGCAAAAACCAATCATCATCGGCAAAGGCGGGCAAATGCTGAAAGAAATCGGCACGCGCGCCAGACACGACATCGAAAAAATGCTTGGTCGTCACGTGCGCTTAAATTTATTTGTGCGCGTGCAAAAACAATGGCGCGATGATCCGCGCGCGCTTGATCAATTGGGCATTGAAGAAGGATCAGGATTGAAAGGAAATCCCAAACCATTTATCAACAGGACGGACGTAGTTGACGATAAAAATTTAGTTACACCAACCGTTGAAGCGACAGCCGCAATCCCTCCACCAAAAAAAGTTTGGCACGCGCTCGAAGTTGAAATGTCGCGTGCTGCCGAATCCGCAGTCACTATGCAATTATGGAGTGCAAACACGACAGGCATTGAAACTTCTGAAGATGCACCCGAACAAATTACCTTTCGCGCTTATTTCGATGCCGCTCCTGACACTGAGAAAATTAAGGCGGACATTTTACACGCTTTGCAATTGGCTCATCTGCCGGAGGATTCGTTACACTCAATCAAGGCGTTGATCATTGCCGATCAGGATTGGTTAGCCGAATGGAAAAAAGGTTATGAGCCAGTTGAAATTGGCGCAAAGATTTTGATTGCTCCATCGTGGAAGCGTGAACAGGTTGCCGCCACAGAGCGCCTGATTGTCCAGATTGATCCCGGCATGGCTTTCGGGACAGGGACGCATGAAACTACGCGAGGCTGCCTTGAATTGCTTGAAAAATACTGGCAGGGCGGATCGCTACTGGATGTTGGAACAGGCACGGGAATTTTGGCGATGGCAGCCGCGAAGCTGTTCCCTGGCGCTCGCATTGTCGGCTTTGATAACGATCCTGAAGCAATTGAAGTAGCGCGTGAAAATGCTGAGATCAATGGTCTCATTGATGAAATTGAATTAGAAGTTAATCGGCTCTCATTTTTTCAGGGACAGGATTTCGATTTTGTCTTAGCCAATTTGACGGCAGATGTAATTATTCCGCTCGCACCTGATTTTCCAAAAGTAATTAATCCGCAGGGAATTTTAATTGTGTCAGGAATTTTGCGCGAGCAGGGTGATAAGGTCTGCGCGGTTCTGGGCGCTCAAAATTTTGAAGTTATCGAAGCCAGACCTGATGGAGAATGGGTGACATTCGCTTTGAAATTAAAAAACTGACATGCAACGCCACCGATTTTACGCGTCACCTGCACAAATTACCAATGCGAGTATTACGCTGGATCATGACGAATCGCATCATCTGGCGAGAGTCTTGCGCTTGCTCCCCAGCGCGGTTGTCTTTGCTTTTGATGGCGAAGGCAATGAATACGAATGCGAAGTTGCGGAAGTCAATAAAAGTAAGACCGAATTAAATGTCATCGCCCAACTCAGCAACGAAGTTGAATCTCCGCTCCAATTAACGCTTGGTCAGGCGCTCATCAAAAGTGACAAATTCGATTGGGTCGTGCAAAAGGCTACGGAATTAGGCGTCACGCGCATCGTGCCGCTGATTACCGAACACAGTGAATTTCGCAAAGCTGAAGGACGCGAACAGCGGTTGCAAAGATGGCGACGAATTGCGCTTGAGGCGACCAAGCAATGCGGACGGCGCAAGCTGCCCGAAATTTCTGACGTGCAAAACTTCCAACAATTTTGTGAACAGCAAACTGTAGGACAAAGGCTTATTTTTTCTGAGCGGGGTGGAAGCGGAATCGCCTCCCTCGCTGCGGCAGCTACTATTTCTATTGCAATCGGGCCTGAAGGCGGCTGGAGCAAAGCTGAAATAGACCTTGCAAACGCGCAGGGTTTCATTACCCTTTCGCTGGGTAACAGAATTCTAAGAACTGAAACTGCGGCGCTTGCTGCTCTTGCTTTAGTCCAATATCAACTGGGCGATCTACCATGATTCAGGCCGCTCAAAGTTGCGGCGGGTTAATAAAAATCGCACCGTTATAATCGGAAATTTCCGCTTTTATTTGAAAAGAGCCATCTGGTGCGATTAAGTCAATTTTGCGCAGTAAACCATCGCGCTGACCAACCCAGGCTTTGAAGGATAACGATTCAGCCGCTCTTACCTGAGAAACCTGATTCCCCAAATCAGTAATTGTAAATTCGTAAACGTCAGTGGTTACGCCATCCTTAATTTCTTCTCTCACGACTTGTGCCGTGAGGGTAACCTTTTCCAGAAGCTGCTGCACCATTTGCTGAATCGCCACAGGATTCGTGTCAAAACCCAGGCCCCCGGCGGCTTTTTGGTTCACAGATTTTTTCCAACCTTTTCCCGCCAGCCTGGTATAGGAGGTAGTTCCAATTGAAATGATTTCCATTTCATTATTTTTAATTCTGACACGATCCGGCTTCACGTACTCAAGTTCCATTTGAATGCTGCGGTCAGTGGTTCCACTCATCATTAAAGAGGCGCGAAACGTACCGACCCCATTAAAAGCTGCCAGCACTTTCTCAAATACAAGGCGAGCACTGGCACTTGAATTTCCAGCATTATTACGAGGAGTTGTCTTAGCTGAACTTCCGCATGGCGCAACTTCCGGTGAGGATAAATTCTCGGCTTTAACGACTGGCTTCGCGGTCACACCCCGACTTTCAATTACATCATCCGTTGTCAGGGATGGTGTTT
>JANMKB010000160.1:0-4064 GCA_031371805.1 Blastocatellia bacterium
TATCAAACATCCGATCAGCATCAAATCTTCCAAAGAGACAGCGAAAGCTGATGGCGTATTTCGTTACTCGCATGGGCTTGGCGTCGGCGACATCAACGGCGATGGGCGTAACGATGTCTTAATAAGCACAGGCTATTGGGAAGCTCCGGTTGATCCGCGCAATGCGAGTGCGTGGAAATTTGTCAAAACTGATTTGGGCGAAGATTGCGCGAACATGCAGGTCTATGATGTGAACGGCGATGGCCTGAATGATGTGATTACCAGTGCCGCGCATAAAGTTGGCATCTGGTGGTTTGAGCAGAAAAAAGGCGCCGGCGGTCAAATCGAATTCATCAAGCACGAAATTGATAATTCCTTTTCGCAAACGCATTCATTAATGCTGGCAGACATCAACGGCGATGGCTTGATGGATTTTGTGACAGGCAAACGCTATTGGGCACACGGCCCGACAGGCGATATAAATCCGAGCGATCCGGCAGTTGTCGTGTGGTTTGAATTACAGCGCGAAAAAGGTGAAGTGAAATGGATCAAGCACGAAATTGATAACGACTCTGGCGTCGGCACACAATTCACAATTGCAGACATGAACGGCGATAAATTGCCTGATGTGATTACGTCCAATAAAAAAGGTGTGTATGTTTTTCTCCAGCAAAAGTGACTTAGTATTAGGGCGCTGAAAATGTCGTACCAGCCGTGCGACATTTTTGCTGTAGATATCAATTGTGCCACCAGCGGTGACACAATATATTGCCGGGTTTGTTGAGTCGTTAGAATTTTATCTGAAACACTCAATCGCAGTGTTCATTATTTCTTGATCAGAATCGTGAGATTGTGTCTGGCCGCCCACGCAACGAGGAAAACCTGACGAGGAATGGTTCTTTCTCCGGTAGCAGGGTCAAGCACCTGAACAGCAAACGGCGTGATATTCACTACTATGAGCGCATGAACTTGATAGATTCCGTTTATCGGTTCCATTTCTACAAAAACAATCGGTGTATTCCCGTTGGTTACGACCGTTTCCAAGTCTGCCAGCGTGAGTGTCTGTTTGCTGGTCTGCGCAAAACCGAGCGAACGAGCGACGTCTACTGCTTGCAAGGCGCTTGTGCCTTCAAAGGTGCAGTCGCAAAGATCGCGCAATTTAGCCTCTGCGATTTCAACGCCCAGGCTGGCAACCACCATTCGCAGGCAGGCTGGGACACAGGATTCAGGAGTTTCTTGCGGATAAAAAGGCAGCTTGAATGGCGTCTTGATGTTGCTCATAAAGTTTCCGCGCCCGCGCTCGCATTTCGTCTAATGGAGTGAACGAAACAATGGAATCAGAATACGCGCTGACACAGATTTCACCCACATCACCGACAGAGCCGATGTAGGGATAGGTTAACAAAACGGCTACGCGCCAGACTTGTTCACGGGGATCAAAATGCGGATTATACGCGCCATAGCGATCTGGCAAATTATCCAGCAGGAAGCCATTCGCCGCCGCTTGCGCTTCAAAAGCTGTAAGCTTGGGATTTAGGTTTGCAACCATGACGACAAAATTATAGCACCAGAGCCAGTGCCTGTGAATCTATTTGCATCCTGACATACAATGCAATTTCACCGGATTCAAATTTAATTCAGCACGAGGAAACATGCAGACAAAGCCTTATTGGTTAGTGCTTATTCTTGGATTGTGGCTTGCCGCCGCACAAGGGCAGGGCGTGTTTACCCTCACGCCGGAAAATTTGCAAAACGGTCAGGCCGTCGAACTCGACAACCTCGATTGGAAGTATTCGCCCGGCGATGATCCGCGCTTTGCTGATCCGCAGTTCGATGATCGTTCGTGGGCGACGCTTACCAATTCAGCCAAACCTCAAGACAGTTCGAGTGGCTGGCGCGGCATTGGTTGGTTCCGCCTGCATTTGCGCGTCGCGCCGGAATTGGCGAATGTGGTATTGAATCTGGAAATGGCGCACTACGGCGCGTCGGAGGTGTACGTCAATGGCAAGTTGATTCGGCGCGTCGGGGTCGTCGGTAAAACGCTGTCGGAAGAGACGGTTTACAATCCAAACGCGCTGCCGCTGGGCATCGTGCTGAAGACTGAGATGGAACAGGTCATTGCCGTGCGGTACTCGTTCCAGCAGGCGGCGGATGTGAATTCCTTTCTGGCCTGGTGGTTGGTGAGAATTGTAGACTCACCTTGGGGAGTGGACGGGATTGGCTTCCATAGTCGGTTCAGAGAATTTGACGCGGCGGTCAGTCAACGCAGAGTGGGCTACGGCCCCTGGCCTTTCCCTTCGAGTTACCATGCCTCCGAGGCCACTGCTTTTCTTTCCTTCGGCATTCTCCACCTGCTCCTATTCGCGTTCTTTGCGCGCCAGCGGAGCAACCTCTTTTACGGCCTGTTTCTAGTGATTCTGGGGATCAACGATTTCCTCTTCATTACATCTATTTCGTCACACATTGGGGTGAAAGGATTTTATCTTGTGTATGGGACGCTGAATGTCACGTGGATCGGGGCGATCTTCTCGTTGATGGCCTTCCTGTACAGCGCCTTTAAGCCGGGATCGCCACGACGGATCTGGTTCTTTCTGGCGGGAGCCTTGTTAGTGTCGTTGTGGCAATTGGTGTGGCCGGTGAAATTCTCGATTGAGGTGGGCACTTTCTATGCGGTTGTGTTCTTGCTGGAACTGCTCAGGATCATGGTCGGGGCGATCCGGCGACAACTTCCCGGTGCAAGAATCGTGGGCGTAGGGGTTCTCCTTTACACCATGAACCAGGTGCAGGGTTTTGTGTCCCGCCCCAACATCGTGGCGTTTGCCATTGGTAGTTTCGGATTGATGCTCGCCCTTTCGATTTATCTGGCGCTCGAATACGCCCGCACCAACGAACATCTCGAAGACCAGCTTGTGCAGGTCAAACAACTTTCCGCCGAGGCGCTGGAACACGAGAAAGTCAAAGCCGAGAACGACCGCCGCGCCGCTGAACTGGAAGAAGCCCGCCAGTTGCAGCTTTCGATGCTGCCGAAGAAATTGCCTAACCTTCCGCACCTCGACATCGCCGCGTATATGAAAACCGCTTCGGAAGTGGGCGGCGATTACTACGATTTTCATCTGGGCGAGGACGGCACGCTGACGATTGCCGTGGGTGATGCGACGGGACACGGCTTGAAGGCAGGCACGATGGTTTCGGTCATCAAAAGTTTGTTTGTTTCGCTGGCGTATCATCCCGACATCCCGCACATCTTTCATCGCATCAGCGCGGTGCTGAAAGAGATGAAATTGCGCAGCTTGTTTATGGCGATGACGATGGTGAAAGTGCGTGGCAATCAAATGAGCGTGAGTATTGCCGGAATGCCGTCCGTGCTGATCTATCGCGCATTGACGAAGGAAGTGGAAGAGGTTGTGATACGCGCTTTGCCCCTCGGTGGAATTGCGAAGTATCAATATCAGCAGCAGGAATTGACGTTGGCAACGGACGATGTCGTCGTGCTGATGAGCGATGGTTTGCCCGAACGGTTCAATCCACAAGGCGCGATGTTAGAGGAAGAAGCAGCCAAACAATATCTGGCGCAGCACGCGCAGACTTCAGCGCAGGAACTCATTATAGGCTTGGCAAAACTGGGCGATGATTGGGGCGGCGCACGTCCGCAGGATGATGATGTGACCTTCGTCGTGCTGAAGATGATTTAGACTTTTGAAGGTTTTAGCTCTTCATCAATACGTTCCTGCAAAAATGATTTGATGAGCGATTGATAAGGTATATCGCGTTTGTTGGCGACCAAACGGATTTTCGCCAGCATAGAAGCAGAGAGTCTGAGCGAGATCGTGCGCGTAGTCGGTTTTAGTTTCGGCAGTACAACTGATTCTGCTGTTTGCCAGTCAATGAAATCGGTCGAATCGTTGGCGGCCCAAAATTCACGCTCGGCGGTTTCGTTAGGTAGCATGGAATCTCTTTTAATTTTTTCGACATAAATTCTTTCTTCACGTTTGGTCATATCACGAGCAGAGATGACCCGAATCAGCTTGTTCCTGATGGTAAAAGCGATAAATAACCAACGGTCGGCATCGGTTCGCCCTAACGCA
>JANMKB010000161.1:0-1743 GCA_031371805.1 Blastocatellia bacterium
CGCAACCACAGGCGATCATGATTCAGATAACGCCCTTGCCAAATACCTAACCCCAGCTTAAGCGTTTCAATCCAGAAACGTCCGCCGTGATCTCTGACTTCCTCATAGCGTGCGCCAGATAACGTGAAAATTCTCAATTCATTCGTGTAACGGCTGAAAACTACATAGTAAGGAATACGCAGGAATTGCTCATAAACTTCCCATTTAGTAGGTGGCTTACGAACATCGCGGAGCCTTTTACCAAGATCATCCTTTTCAGTACTGGGCGAAAGCAACTCCACCACAATTAAGGGATCAAGGCCTTCCTGCCATGTCACGTAACTCAACCGCATCTCGGTAGTCGCCTTTTTAGACAAGCCAACTACTGCGAACCAATCTGGACGCTTATACTGGTTAAAATTATGAACATCGTAATAAATGTTCAGATCGCTGGCAGTGAAAATTTCGTTTAATTTGTAGTTCGGGGGAATGAAAGTTTCGTCCAGCAAACGGGCTTGCCACACGTGGAAAATATCAGGCATACCGGATTGTCCGACCTCCTCATCGGGTAGATCATACATCGTTGGAAGTACCTGGCTGGGCGGCAGCGGTTCTTCAGTATAGGGAATTTCTTTAAGTTGAATAGCCATTATCTGCGCTCCTTACAAAATCATAAGGATGGTATTACAGGGTTTTTAAATATTCAATGACCTGCCATTTTTCATTTTCGCTTAACTTGAATCCAAACGGATGACCCTGATTGCTGAGGCCTGGCAGAGTTGTGTCTACGATGCGGCGGCGTGCTTCAGGGGCCAGATCGGGTGAGGCAGGGGCGTTGACTGTCTCATACTGCAAGCCAATATTTTTCGCGTCAAATTCTTTTGCGCCTCCAATCCGCCGGAAATATTTCGGACGCGCCGCCTGGGTCAGGACACCGTAAATTGTCGGGACAGAGCCATTATGAAAATATGGCGCAGAGGCCCAAATGCCATCCAGCGGCGGGGCAACATAACCGTTCGGATTTTCCTCGGCGTGCGAACTGTTTTGGGCAAACCAGGTTTTATTGAAGTAAGCGCGAAATTCTTTGGTCAAGCCCTGTAAGCGCACCGGATCAGTGTTGACAACTTCCAGTGGTATTAATTTGTTGGGATATTTACCGTCAACGCCATAAGTCCCGTGACATCCGGCGCAGGTTTTCGTGAAGACTTTTTGCCCTGCACCCGCCAGTTTCGCGTTCACTGGCAAAGGATATATCGGCGGCTGGATTGTTTTCAAATAAGCCAGCACGTCTTTAAAATCATTTTCCCACGCTTTGATTTTTGCGCCGCTCGGCTCGCCCATCGTGAATTGCATAATCGGGCGGGCGAAATCGCCTTTGACTCCCGCATCCACGTATAGGGCCGTTTTCTTTTTCAAATGCCACCAGGGAATCGGGTCAAGGTCACTGTCTTTGTAATCGCCCATTGCCAGCGGTTCTTTCCGGGGCGACAAATCTTCATTGCGCAGGCGCAGCAATTCCAGGCTGAAAACAAAGGCGTTTGTGCGCCCACGCGACATGCCAAAGCTCAACTGAAACGGAGTTTTGTAACGTGTCAGCTTCGTCAAATCATCATACAGCGTTTGCATGTCAAGTTCCGTATTCGGCATCCCGATCATGCTGTTCCCGGAGACAGGGACGCGTCCGCCGTGGCACAGCATACAATTTTGCACCCAGTTACCGCGCTCGTTGACGACCATCTGCATGGGGCCACCGCGATTGTCCCA
>JANMKB010000308.1:0-6414 GCA_031371805.1 Blastocatellia bacterium
CAACGCCAAATGGCAATGTCTTACGGCTTTGAAGGTGATTGCAAAAATACTGTCAAATACGAACAGATGGTGTTTGATTATCAGGTCACCAAAAAAGATTTTTATCAGCAGGGCGAAATGTACAACGAAGCCGCACGCGTTTGCATTGATTCCGGCGATTTGAATACTGCTGAAAAATATTACCTGCTCGGACAAAAATTTGGCTTGCAGGAACCCGACATCAAACCTGAGCGCGCAGCCCTTTGGAACTTCCGCACCGAACATGCCTTAGCGCGACTTGCCGCTCGTCGCAATCAACCGAAAGAAGCCAACAAACATGTCGCCGCCGCCAAAGATATTCTCGATAAAAATCCTGAGATGGCGAAAGCCCAGGCGGTCTTTTTCCCTTATTTGACGGGCTATGTCGCGTTTTATGCGAAAGATTATACGACCGCGTTGTCAGAACTTTTGCATGCAAATCAGAACGATGCGTTTATTCAATGCCTGCTTGGTGAAACCTATGAAAAATTAGGGCAGCCGGAAAAAGCGAGAGAGATGTATCTGAAAGCCTCGCAGGTCACAGCACATAATCCGCCTGCCGCTTTTGCCAAACCATTTACAAGAAAGAAACTTGCACAGAAATAACAGGCGTCAAGAGTTCGCGCTTTAGCGTGTCCACGCCGCGCTTCGCTGGCGCAACAAACTAAAGTTTGAACTCTTGACACTTGTATGCTTAACGCTTGAGTGCCATTTTCTGCGCCTTGATGGACAGCTCCGCCGCCAGAAAACAATGCGCTTGCGACATCGCAGTTTCAGTGCGATTCAAAATGTCGTCAACTAATTGCGTCCCGTATGGCGTTTCATCCTTACTGCAATCCATGTATTTCGTTTCTTTCTGATTCACCAGATAAAGATTGTTCCCGCCCTTGCGAACATTGATGTCAATGTTCTTGCGAATCTCAATAAAGCCTTCCGTACCGATCACCGTCAGGCGTCCATCGCCCCACGTTCCCAGGCCTTCAGGCGTAAACCAGTCAACGCGGATGTAACCCGTGCCACCGTTACCGTGTAACATTATATCGCCAAAGTCTTGAAAATTCGGATACTTCGGATGATTCACGTTGCGCACTTGTGCCGCGACAACTTCAGCTTGTGTCGAGTTCGTAAAAAACAAAAATTGATCGAACTGATGCGAAGCAATATCCGTGATAATGCCGCCGTAATATTTGGTATCCCAAAACCATTCAGGTCTGGTCGCCGGACGTACCTGATGTGGGCCGAGTCCGACGGTTTGAATTACTTTTCCGATGGCTCCGGCTTTGATCAATTCTCCGGCTTTGACGGTCGCTGGATTTTCCAGACGTTCGCTGTACAGAATCGAATAAATCCGTTTGGTTTGTGCCTGCACTTTGCGGACTTCAGCCAATTGTTCCAGCGAAGTGATGCCCGGTTTATCAGACATAAAATCTTTGCCGTGTTTCATCACACGAACGCCGAGCGCCGCACGTTCAACGGGGATCGAAGCGCTGACGACCAATTGAATAGATTTGTCTTCCAGGATTTCAGCCTCACTGCGGGCGAGCTTTGCTGCGGGAAATTGCTTCTGAAATCCGGCAATTAAGTCAGGCTCTATGGCAAAGAACGAAACTAATTCTCCGCCGCCGCGCTGGACAGCTTTCGTCTGTCCAGTGATGTGTCCGTGATTCAAGCCGATGACCGAAAACCGAATGCGATTATTTTGGGCTTGTGTCTTGTGAGTTAGAAGAGCCGCGCTAACTGCTAACCCCGTACTTGTTTTGATAAATTTCCGGCGCGTTGTTATTTCAGTTGTCATAAATATTAACCTTTGCAGAATAAATGTTTCAGTAGTGAGCAACAGCTAAAAACTTGTTACTTAAAGCGAACGGTAACGGGATTGAGACGACGGCCATGGATGAGAAGTTTGATGGCGACTTCCCCACGTCCAATGAACGAGCGCGGCAAACGTAAATTGACCTGATCAAGTCCGACGTATCCCAATTGATTACCCGCGTAAGTAACTTCGGTATCAACTCCATCAATTTGTGCCGTCACTCCTGTTATTCCTTTTCCAAAGCGCCAGCCTGTTCCATACAACGTCAGAAATAGTTGTTCATTGTCCGGGCCAAAATCAATGGGAGTAGTGACGAAGAGGTTTTGCGCGGCGTCAAAGCGCGCCAGCAATTCACGCAACTGTGAATTATCGGGGCGAACATGAATCGCCTCGCCTGCGGCTACGCCACTGCCATCGGCATTGGCGGCAAACAATCCAGGGGCCACCAGTGCTATCGGCCCACCGCCGACACTCACTTTTCCATCGCCACTGGTAATGGTCACAGTTGCATAACCCACTGCGGTTCCGGTGGGAATCTGGTAGTTAACCTGGGCAGGAGAAACAAACAGCAACGGAGCAAGGCGTTCAATCCCTTGTGCGTCACGGACCCTGATCGTTGTTCCAGCCAGATTTGTAGGCAACGGCAACGAATTGGGCAGCGCCTGGGTTGTCGCTAAATTAATGCCGAAGGCAGAAGCCAGGGATTCGGGTGCCTGTTCCACTCGACTATAACTGGCGCCCGAGGTAACGGCAGCGTAGGGCGTGCCAAACGGAATTGAGATCGTGGTTGGTGTGCCATAAACCTTGCCATCGAACGGCGTCACGGTACAACTCAGCGTGTCGTTGTTCTGCGCTGAATCTTTCGGCAACGCGTCCGACAAAGCCGCGCTGGTGACCTCTCTTACCAGATTGCCTTTGACACGCCATTGATAACGATAGCGCACGCGGTCGTAATCAGGGTCTTCGACCACGAGCGATGTTTGCACACGGCAAAAGACGACTTCACTGGATTTGGGAGCGGGCGGATCCAACACCGCCTGGATCGCATTCGGAGGCCGATTGATGATTTCTGCGGCACTGTCTACGACGGAAAACGGTGCATCGGCGACCAATTGATTATTCAGGAAATATTGTAACCGCCACGTCCCTGTCACATCCAAATTGACATTCCAGTTCCAGGTGTGAACACCGTATTTATAAAACGGGCTGCTGAGTGTCCCGGAACGTTCCAGGCGGACACTGCCATCGGGTGCCAGGTAGCGCAGCAGGTAACTGGGATTGACCGGAGACGCCCCGATAAAAATGCGAAAAGGAATCAGCCGGAGTCCTTTGACGAAAGTTCCAACCCGCGTATTTTCTTCGTTGACAAGCGCACCCGTAAACGTGGTATCGCTGAAGAAAAAATCAAAGATGTACGCCTCGCGCTGAATCGGCGTTTGCACCGCCCAGGTGCTGTCTCCGGCCAGACACGCGCCCCGCGAAGGCTCAAACGCACTTGTCCCCAGCCGCGATTCAAAATGCAGATGCGGCCAGTCACTGTTGCCACTACTGGCGGTCAGGCCAAGCTGTGTTCCTGCCTTGATAACTTGATTTGCAGCCACAGCAACACTGCCGTTTTTCAAATGATAGTACAAGGTCACATGGTCATTGCCGTGACTCACGATCACATAATTCGCCGGGCGGTTTCCCTGCACCAGATTCATATCCGGCTCGCCATCGTGCATGCTAATAACTGTTCCATCCAGCACGGCAAAAACAGGGACACCTCCCTCCTGCTCCTTAAATGTACGAACATCTGAATCGTGTCCCTGATGACCATCGTAGGTATAATTGCTGCAATCCCAGTCCCGTACACCACTCGACGTATCAAGGTCTACATAATTGAAAATCAGCAAATCCTGCCACAACGTTCCGGCCTGAGGAAAGAAAGCATAGGGTGCGGTCGTCATTTCCGGCCTGGCAGGTTGACGGGCGCGTTCACGTACCTGAAACGCAGCAATTTGTTGCTCCAACGCAGTTCGTTGTTCCAGCGGAATACAATCGCTGCGCCCTGGTTGCGCCAGCGGAAAGCCGAAGACCTCAACCTGCCCGTTACTTTGCGCTTGCTGCACAGTTGGCAGGAGCAAATATAAAACGAGGCAGACAGCGATGGCCCCGAATCCACCACGAAAGCGGATGAAGCGGAACAACTTGGCGAAGTGAAATGATTTTGGCTGTTTCATAATTCCCCTCTTTTTCACAGCTATCTACAATTTAATGGCACAAGTGCAGTAAACGCGCCAAGGATAACCTCTCGCCGGAAAAAGATACAGGTCACGGCGCTCTTCGATTCTGTTCGAACCATCGTTACGCCTCATCGTCAAGGCTAACTTTGCATTACCTGTTATTGAGTTGGAAGGTGACGTTGCAAAAGCAGCAAAACTATTAACCGAGGATAGCATCTGCTTTGAGTTTAAGATTTGGAAAAGCTGGCGAATAATCTTTTGCCCGCGTAACACAATGCGGACTTCCTGATAAATGCCGCTATTTGGATTCCATTATATTTCAATGCGATCACTGGGTAAATCTGTCAACCAAAACTCCTGAATTTCTGCGCGTGCATACGAAGGAATTTTCACCTGACGATCATTTTCAGCGGTCGTGTCAGCAACTTCGATGGCGACTAAAATATCTGCGGGAGTTGGATACGCTTCGGCGTAAAAATCTTCACGATATGTAACTAAAGAAATATCGTAACTGATTAGCAGGTCTGATAGATTTCAAACCTTTCGCCTTTGCTTGCCGCCCATAGTTCTGCAAATACCTGGCGGCTTTGTTTTCTCATACTTGCGATGAAACTTTGGATTCGACAAGAGCTTTCGCTGCCGTTTTCCCTGCTGCCCGTTTCATCGAAATGCACCACTTCCGCACCGCTTATTCCCGCTTTGATCCGTCAATCAGAGCCACGTTGCCACGTCTCCCACCACACTGGATGAATTAATGGCGATTTCCGATGCCGGAGAAATTATGCCCCCCCAAATCTACCTGGTTTGCGCCGAAGTTACGCGATGGGCTATTGAGTAATTTTATTTAGCTGTAAGCTGAACTGTCTGATAAATAGGTGCAGGTATATTGCAGCGTTCGACGGGTGAGCAACTTACTCGGTATCCCACTGCTGCCCATAGTCTTTGGTGAAAAGTGTCTTGATTGCTCCGGCAGTTTGATCTTTCCGATTAAGGCTGAAGCAAGGTTAAGGCAATCAATCCGGTTCATACGAGAATTAGCAACAACATTCCCTTGTTCGTATTCAATATTTTTATCAACCAAGCCAGCCCATACTAAATCTTGAATCGCATTTTCGACTATCGCTGACAAAATAACAGTTGAAGCCATAAAATGCTTATTTTCTAACAATGACACAAGGCTATCTGTCATAGGGCCAGGTGCTGTATATGATTCCCAAGCAAGTGGCCCACCACAGGCTTTACATCGTTCGCTTTTATGAATTCCCGAAGATTGTAAGTAATCATCTAAATTCTGATCATATTTTGACAAATTGAATTCGACTAAGGGCCCATCATCACAATGGTTGCAGCTATAATTTCACTTCCCTTCATAATACCTATAATAGTTTATGTTGTTATGCAAACTCATACTCTGTCGTCAATTTTATACACCGAACGTCTGAATTCACCGGCCTGCGTGGCTTTTCGCGCAGGTCCGGTGGAATGAGAGGTTAGGCCCTGGCTTTGGAAGAGACATCATCTGCCGTTGGCTCAGTTTTCGGCTGCCACGGCCACCGTCCCTCAAGCTCCACCTCCAGGGCCATGCTCAAGAATGTACGAATCAGCACGATCAGCCCTAAAACCAACACGCCACCAAGGGTAGGTGCGACTGCGACTGTTCGAATGATGTCCGCAGCAACCAGGAACTCAAGCCCAAGCAGGATGCCACGCCCAATATCCTGACGGAATTGTCGGTACGGATCAGGCGCTTTGCGCATGGTTGCGAAAAAGCGGACTACGGCTACAGCTAAGCCGAGCACGACAACGAGCACGCCGATCCCATCGATAATCTTTCCTATGGTTTCAACAATCGGCGTGAACTTCTCCATGTGTCGACTCGCTATATTCAAGGCCTAACGATACGTTCACCAGGCCGCGCCTGAAACATTGGAAGTCTAGCACGACACTCGTTGGCGCGGCTCCGGTGGAATAGATGTTGGGGGCATTGCCTAAGACTTTCCCAGCTTGCTTTCTTCGTTCAATTTGTCTTCGGCGTTGGTTGAAAGGGCAAAAGCGACAGCGCAATCTAAGCCGCCTGTCACTTACGTTCTTTTCAGCACTGTCGCAATTACCAAAATAATGAACCCTATCGCAACCAATGGGAATGAGTAGGGAGAAACGTTTGGAATTTTGATCAACTGCGCGACGATCCCGAGTCCTCCGAGGATTACAGCGATTAACCAAACTGACTGAGTTGGGGCATTGAGTTTCATATATCTCCTCTGGTTGGCATTCCTTAAGGGCAGGAATGGTTATTGATTTTTAAGTCCTCTATAACTGGACGTAACTTTAAGACAATACTTACAAGTGTGGCAAAGA
>JANMKB010000310.1:0-3727 GCA_031371805.1 Blastocatellia bacterium
TGCGGATCAAGGATGCGAACTTTGCGTCCGCGTTTTTCGCTTAGGACCTGTTCCAAAACTTCGCGGCTTTCCCAATCTACGGGGACGTGAATTTCCAGCGGGATATAATTATTTTGCGTGTAATATTGTTCCCAAATCTCACCCAAAAATTCGCTCGGACTCCAGCCCTCTTCGGGCAAATCTTCCCAGTAAAATTCGCGGCGTCCAACAATTTTGCCTTCGCGCATGGTGAATAATTGCAGCGCAATTTGTTTGCCTTCGCGGTAATAACCAAAGATGTCAATGTCCTGATCGGGCATCGTCATCATCTTTTGCTGCTCGCTCAGCGCGCGCATCGTCCGCAACAAATCGCGGTATTTCGCGGCCTGCTCAAAACGCAATTCCTCCGAAGCTTTCAACATGCGCTCTTCCAGGCTGACAGCTAATTCTTTGTCTTTGCCTTCGAGCAGCAACCGCACATCGTCCACGACTTCCCGGTATTCTTTGGGCGCACACAAATCTTTCTGACAGGGGCCGAGGCAGCGCTTGATTTGATATTCCATGCAGGGACGTTTGGCACGTTTGTAAATTTCATACACCTCATCCGAGCAGGTGCGAAGCTGGAATTCGCGGTTGATGAGCGAGACGGTTTTATCGGCTAAAGACGCCGGTAAATAAGGGCCAAAATAAAGTGAGCCGTCTTTTTCGAGGCGGCGCACTTTGACAATGCGCGGGAAGTTTTCGTTGATCGAAAGTTTGACGTGCGGATATTGCTTGTCGTCCTTGAGCATCACGTTGTACTTCGGTTTGTGCAACTTGATGAGATTTGATTCGAGGACGAGCGCCTCTTTTTCGGTGTCAGTAACAATGATTTCAAAATCGCAAATGCGCGAGACTAATTCCTGCGTCTTGGCATCCATCGCCCGGGAGCTTTGAAAGTACTGGCGAACGCGATTGCGCAACACCTTCGCCTTGCCAACGTAGATGATGTGGCCTTTGGCGTTTTTGTGAATGTAACAGCCAGGCTGCGTCGGCAGATTTTGTAATTTTTCGTCAAGCGTCATGCGAGCTATTTTAGCTTACTTTTATTTGCGACCACACCACGATTAATGATCTCGTAGGGATTAGGTTTTTCAGGTACTGGTTGAGCTTGAATAATTGCCGGAATGAATGTCAAGAGAAGCGCCACAACGAGGAAGATATTTGCATCCTGCGAGTGATTGAGGAAATACGCATGCCATACTCCAAAGATCAATTTTGAGAATTCACGGTCTGGTGCGAAGACACCAAAAAGTTGTGACAAATTATAAAGGATCACAAGCTAAAACCTGAAGAAATTCGTTCGCAGCGACGGAAAAGATTTTGCCGGAATTTGAATTGAAGTAAGAAAGCTGCCAGGACAATAAAAAAGGGAAGTTGCAAAACTTCCCTTTTGCAAAACAGCGATGTCCGCCTGAAAAATCAGGTAACAGCAAAATCAGTGTATTGTCGAAGATTTGCCGGATGGAAACCAAGCACAATGTCTTCACGCGGAACACCTGCTTCGAGCAGTGCTTGCGCTACAGGGCGATTTGTTCCGTCGTACTGAACCCAGATTTTATCGTTGATGAGATCAAGGTGAATGATGGAACCATAGACACGACCTGAACTATCGAAGCCAACATCCATCACTTTGTAATGATCTCGTTCTGCATCAATTAGGATTTCAGTTCGAATGTCAGGAAGTGGCTTCCCCTTCGCATATTCATAAATAATTTGTCGAATTATTTCTCTATATCTTGTGGCTTTATCCATCGAACAATCCTCGCTGTTTTATCGTCGAAGATAATTAAAAATAATTGCTGGCTTTTAATCACCAGTCTTCCAAACTTGTCATTAAGAAGCTCGTCCCAAACTCGTTGCGGAACCGCTAAATATAATAAACGATTTGGGTCGGTTTCTTCCAGAATTGCACGATAAATATTGTACTGTCCTACAGCTCCTTCTAAATCATCAACGACAGAATTTCCAAGAAAAGATTTAATCTCAGCAGCAATTTTTTTACCCTTTTTTTCTGCCGCAATTGTTTCTCGTTCCGCTCCGAGATCAACGTATAGTTTTCGATCCCCATATTTTAACCGCAGAGGATCATCGGTGATCGTCCACCCATCTAAGGTTAATGCTTGAACTACGATGTCGTGATATAAATCTCTTGCCGGCATAATTTTACTTTCACCCAAACACCTTCAAAATCGGATCGCCTCCAAAGTTCGTCAAGCGTTGATCGCGTCCGCCGTAATAATATGTCAGCCGCCGATGATCCATTCCCATCGCGTGCAAAATCGTCGCGTGCAGATCATGCACTGAATAGGGGTCTACGGCGGCTTTCAAGCCAAATTCGTCAGTCTCGCCGATGGATTGTCCGCCCTTTACGCCGCCGCCTGCCATCCACATCGTGAAGCCGTAATGATTATGGTCGCGTCCAATTCCTGATTGCGACATTGGCATCCGTCCGAACTCTCCGCCCCACACGATGAGCGTATCTTCGAGTAAGCCGCGCGCTTTCAAATCCTTAATCAATCCCGCCATCGGCTTGTCGGTTTCCTTGCAATGCAAACGATGATTTTCGTCGAGTCCGAAATGCGCGTCCCACGATTCCTGTTGATGGCCGCCGCCGTGATAAAGCTGGATGAAACGGACTCCACGTTCGACCAAACGCCGCGCTGTCAGGCATTGCTTGCCAAAATAATCCGTATGCTTTTCGCCGATGCCGTACAATTTTTTCGTGGCGTCAGTTTCTTTGCCAAGGTCTACGGCTTCGGGCGCGTGCGTCTGCATTTGAAATGCTAATTCATACGAAGCAATCCGCGCATCCAGATCGCTGTTGCCTTTGTGATTCGCCAGATGTTCCTGATTCAACTTTTGGACAAAATCAATTTCCTGGCGTTGCAAATGCGGATCAACCCATTTCGGCGGATTCAAATCTACAATCGGGACGTTCCCTGCACGAAACGAAGTCCCTTGAAAAGCCGCAGGCATAAATCCTGAAGACCAGTTCGGAGCGCCACCAATCGGGCCTCCGCGCCAATCGTACATCACAATGTAGCCGGGTAAATTTTGATTCTGCGTTCCGAGTCCGTATGTCAGCCACGAACCGAGGGAAGGATTTCCCGGACGCATGTTGCCCATATTCATCTGGAAAATCGCGGGCGAATGATTGTTGCTGGTCGTGTACAAAGATTTGATAAACGTCAGATCATCTGCGCACGAACCGAGATTGGTGTACAGTTCCGAAATGTCATGTCCGGCGTGACCATATTTTTTGAAACTGTATGGCGAAGCCATCAGGTTGCCATTTTTATTGAACAATTCCAGCTTTTCATTGGTCGGCAAAGGCTTGCCGTGCATTTTGGTCAGCAACGGCTTCGGATCAAAAAGATCAACCTGACTTGGCCCACCGTACATAAACAGGAAAATTACGGACTTGGCTTTCGCGGGAAAGTGCGAAGGCTTGGGAGCCAGCGGACTCGCATTTTTTGCGCTCGGTTCAGCCGCCAGCAAGCCATCTTTGTCGAGCATTGATGCGAGCGCTAAGCCAGAAAATCCGGCTCCGGCTTTCATGAGTAATTCGCGCCGTGACATCGGCTCTGGTTGAATGATCGGAAGGGATTTGTTTTTCATAAATTTTATTCAGGCTTACAAAATCATTGCTAATTCTATCTTACTACTTTTTCAGCAACCCAAGCTGCAATAAACTTTCAGCGGACGC
>JANMKB010000259.1:0-12636 GCA_031371805.1 Blastocatellia bacterium
AAATGGGGCGAACGGCAACCGTCAAGTCCGGTAAAATTCTCCATCGGGCTTGTGTTTGTAGGCTTAGGCGCGGCGTTGCTGGTGGCAGCTTCCTTTTTACTTAGCAGCAACAGCAAAGTTGGGCCGTGGTGGCTGGTGGGCGTTTATGTGTTGCAAACCATTGGCGAGATTTGCCTGTACCCAGTTGGGCTTAGCTTAACCACAAAACTCGCGCCACAGCGATTAGCAGGCTTGATGATGGGCATCTGGTTTCTTTCGATTTCGCTCGGCAACTTTGCGGCAGGCATGGCAGCCGGCTATTTTGAATCCGGCTCACAAGAAGCTCTCATTGGCCTCTTTAGTAAAGTTGCCGCCGTGCCAATTATTGCTGGCGTAATTTTGCTGACGCTGACGCCGTTTATTCGGAAAATGATGGGCAGCGTGCGATAGCCGGGTTTGACTTACAATTTATCTTTTTTCGTCGTAAAATCCGTTTATGGACGAAAGAGATTTATACACAGAGAAGCAGGAAATCAAGCGCGTACAATACTGCTGCCCGAAATGCCGCGAAACCTCGGAATTTCAGGTGCGCTGGTTGCGACGCTCAAAGAAAAGTTCGTTACCGCGCGGGGCGGATGATTATTTACGCGCCAAATTTAATAACGCTCGTGATTATATGGTGCGGGTAGACGATATGCTGAGTTGCCCCAATCCACGGTGTCGCGGACGCTTTGAAATTCCCAATTCGCAAACAGTAGTTTTTGTCTAAGCTGCTGCAAGCAATTTGGTTTTTTGTTTATCTCGCAAAATTTTAATCAACCGACCGCTTAGTCTTCAGTGGCAACCCGGCTCAGGCTATTTGTGCGGTTCACGCTCTCAATGAAAATCTCATTTAGCGAAGGCTCAAGAATTTCAAAGCGATTGAGTGCCACGCCTGCCGCGACTAACTGGTGCAACAACGCCTGCGGATTTATGCCTTCGTGTAAGGTGACTTCGACGTGATGACTATTGGCAGAAACGTTTTTGACGAGCGATTGATCTTCCAGCACACCCGCATAATTCTCAGCCTCCAGCGCGATTTTTAATTCAGACATTTCATTTAGAAAAGTACGTTTGATGGTGCGGATATTTCCATTGATCACGCTGCGCCCGCGATTGACCAGACAAATCGAATCGCACATTTGCTCTGCCTGTTCCATCAGGTGCGTAGAAAAAATAATCGTCTTGTTACGCGCTTTCAATTCCTGCACGATTTCTTTCAGCAAATTCGCATTGATTGGATCAAGTCCGGAAAATGGTTCGTCGAGAATGATCAAATCGGGATCATGCAAAATCGTGGAAACGAATTGAACTTTTTGCTGCATCCCTTTGGAAAGCTCTTCCCATTTTTTATTCTTCCACTCGCTCAGCCCCACCCGCTCCATCCATTCGTCAATCAGCTTTTTCGTTTTATTTTTCGGGACGCCTTTTAACGTAGCGAAAAACGTCAGTTGTTCACCGACCGGCATTTTTTTATACAACCCGCGATCTTCCGGCAAATACCCGACGCGTTCCTGCAATTTGTCATTCATCTTTTCGCCGAAGAGAAAAACTTCGCCTTTGTCCGGCACAGTGATGTTGACGATCATCCGAATCGTCGTCGTTTTGCCGGCACCATTTGGCCCCAGCAGGCCAAAAATTGAACCCGGCGCGACTTCGAGCGAGAGATTATCTACCGCCATAAAATCGCCAAAATATTTGCAGACGTTGCGCACAGAAATTGTAGTAGTCATAAAATTTATTTTGAAGCAGCTTTTGGATAGAAGCAATCCGACCCTGCTGATTACGGAGCTATACGTTGAATTCAATGAAAAGGTTTGGGCTGAATAAAAGAAAGGGCTGGGGCAATTTGCTTGCAGAACGAGACGGGAAAATGCTAGAACATGAATCCTCCCGTGCCAAACAAATCTAAGCAGCCCGGTTCGCGGTACAGTACCCTGAGCGGTAGCGACGGGTGATTTTGCCGCTTCTACGCCCCTTAAATAATAGCCATCTGGAGTCAATTATGAAATTTCAATTCCTCGCCGAACAACCAATTCTCAGAGGTTCCGCTTACTTAATTACCTGGTTAATTTTTCTCTTACCAATAATCGTGCATGCCCAGGTCAATCCCTTTCCGGTGACAACAGTGTCTGGCGCGAACTATGAAAAAGTTGCCGTTGCACCGGAAAGTATCGTCGCTGCTTTTGGCTCAAAGCTGGCGACAAACTCAATGGCCGCCACAGACACTGATCCTGCGACGCCGCAAATTGAATTGCCGACCAACCTGGCAGGAACAATGGTGCAGGTGGATGGGAAATTTGCGGGCATCCTGTATGTTTCACCGACGCAGGTAAATTTTGTCATTCCGGTGGGAACGCAACCGGGAACTGTGCCAGTGAAAATTATTTCCGGTGACAGCACGGAATCAAATGGGACAATAACCATTGCCAGTTTTAGCCCTGCGATTTTTACCTTTAATGGTGATGGATCAGGAGTCGTGGCGGCAGATATTGTGCGCGTCAAAGCCGATGGCACACAAACGCACGAAAGCCTGGCGAATTTCAATCCCGCTACAAATCGTTACATTACCAGACCCATCAATTTTGGCCCCGCGACAGACCGTATCTTTCTCGAAATTTTTCTGACCGGGATTCGCGGCATTATTGATCCCAATGCTGATGGAAATTTGAATGAGTATGTGCAAGTCGTAATCGGCGGTCAGGCCTTGACGCCATCTTACGCCGGGCGACAAGGATTTTTTGCCGGCGTAGATCAAATCAATGTGGAATTGCCCCGCAGCTTAAACGGAAAAGGGAAAATGAATCTGGCGGTTCATGCCAGATCAGGCACTGGTGTTGCTTTTCGTGATCCGGCTTTCACTACCTCACGTGTGGAATTAGAGGCAGGCAATCCAAACCCTGGCCCTTTGCCCACGATCACGAGCCTGAGTGTTACCAGCGCCAAAGTAGGAGAAACGGTACTGCTTACAGGAACCGGGTTTGCGACGAATCAGGCGGATAATGTTGTCACTATCGGAGGCGTCAAAGCAGGCGTTGAATCGGTGGTAGACAGTACGCATCTTGTCATTAGCGTTCCTTATGGTGCGATAACGGGGCGAGTAAAAATCGTGACACCACAAGGCGAGTCGGCAAATCTCTTTGCGCTGACGATTAAAACCTCGGTGAGCGGGTATATTGAAACAACCAGCAATGATCTTTTGTATCCAGCCCCATTGCGCAATATCACAGTACGCCTGGTCGGCACTAATCTTTCGACTGTGACAAATGCGGAAGGCGTGTTCACTTTTTTTGACGCCCCTGTCGGCGATGCAATCCTTGAAATTGATCCTACGTCATTTCCTGTGGCGGGAGCCTTTGCTAAATTCAGTCTGCCACTGAGCGTTATTGCTGCCCGCGATAATTTTCTCCCTCAATCAATCTGGCTGACTTCCACGGGCATGATTGAAGAGAAGGCTTCGAGTATCGGAGTCACAACGGTGACAGGAGTAGTTTACGATTTAGATGGAATTACACCTGTCTCAAATGCTCGTGTGCGTGCTTATACCAGCACCTATAATCAGGCAACACAAGTCACTACTTTTGAGTTTAATCAAGTAACACAAACTGATGACAGTGGCGCCTACCTTATTCGCAATGTTCCGATGCATCTATCTGTGCTGATTGTTGCTGAGTCGGCACGGCTGGACGGAAGAATCTTTCGAGCTTTTAGTGGGGCTGTGACACAAGCGTTCATAGGATTTCTTAGTTCGCCAGTAGTTGCAAATCTCAGTCTGAAAAATGCACTGGTCAATAGACCGCCGTTACTAATTGTTCCGTTAAGTGTCACGATGAATTTCAATGAAACGCGTGACATCGGGATTTATGCTGACGATGCGGATGTGACTGATACCCTGCGTCTGAGTGTTACTGGCCCGACAGGAATTTCAATTATCGCCGGAACGAATGGCGCGTATACAATCCGCATTCTGCCCACGGCTGGCGGCTTTTATACAATTATGGTGACAGCTTCCGACGGACAAGGCGGAATGGTCACACGAGAGATTGCTTTAAAAGTTAACGCTCCAAACACTGCTCCAACGGTGACAGTACCGGCGGCGCAGACGGTCAACGCTGGTCAGGCCTTGAGCTTTGTCGTTTCGGCGACTGACCCGGATGTGGGGCAAACGATCACGCTGACAGCGATGGATATGCCAATTGGCGCAACGCTGACACCTGCGACCGTAGTGAATGCAATAGGCGGAACCTTCAGTTGGACACCGGCGGCAAATCAGGTCGGAACTTATACCGTGAAATTCATTGCCACTGATAATGGGAATCCGGTTGGGAGTGATACGAAGACAGTTGTGATTACAGTGAAGTAAAATTATACGACAAATAAATGAGCTTTACGTTCGGACAAGGCACCAGCCATTGTCCGACGTAGCGCGGGCTGCCAGTCCGCAAGCTGAAACGTGGAACGCAAGTTGTTGGTGAAGTAATTTGTCGTGTGAAGAGCGTTACATGCTTGAAAATCCGGTGAAGGCGGGGCTGGTGAATCACTGACGGATTGGTAATGGAGTTATGTCAGGGATAGTAAATTTTGATGGAGTAGTTCGATGCCAAAGTTAGTCAACGGGCAGGCTGCCCGTTGTACGTTCTGCATTTCTCAGGCTACAATTCGCGTTCTCTTCGCAATTCAAAACTCAATTAATTATTTAAAGGACAACCGAGATATGGCAGAAGCATTTCCCAAAATCAAAACGATTACTTATGAAGGTGCGGATTCGCGTAATCCATTAGCGTTCAAGCAATACAACCCGGACGAGATTATCGAAGGCAAAGCCATGCGCGATCATCTGCGCTTTGCATCGTGCTTTTGGCATACGATGCGTGGGCGCGGCTCTGAGATTTTCGGGATGCCGACGGCTGTCCGTCCGTGGGATGATTTTTCTGAATCCGTAGACATGGCGCAAAAACGCATCGAAGTATTTTTTGAGTTAATCGAAAAACTCCAGATTGATTTTTATGCGTTCCATGACCGCGATGTTTCTCCCGAAGGTAAGAACCTGAAAGAGACGAATAAAATCTTCGATAAAATCACGAAGATGCTCGCCAAAGCCCAAAAGAATTCCGGTAAAAAATTATTGTGGGGAACAGCGTGCTTATTTCAGCATCCACGTTTTATGCACGGTGCTGGGACTGCTCCGAATCTTGACGCTTATGTTTACGCAGCGGCACAGGTGAAGAAAGCGATTGAAGTCACGCACGAACTTGGCGGACTTGGCTACGTTTTCTGGGGCGGACGCGAAGGTTATTTTTCTTTGCTGAACACGGACATGAAACGCGAACTGGATCACCTCGGCGCGTTCATGCAAATGGCGGTTGATTACAAAAAGAAGATTGGTTTTACGGGACCGTTTTATATCGAACCGAAACCGAAAGAACCGACGAAACATCAGTACGATACGGATGCGGCGACGACGTTGAATTTTTTGCGCCAGTATAAATTGATGAATGATTTCAAGCTCAATCTTGAAACCAATCACGCACAGATTGCGGGTCATACGATTCAGCACGATCTGGAAGTAGCGATTGGTGCGAACGCGCTCGGCTCCATTGATGCGAACATGGGTGATTGGCAATTGGGCTGGGACACCGATCAATTCCCGACGGATTTATACATCTCCGCACACGTGATGCTGTGCGTGTTGAAGATGGGCGGATTCACAACCGGCGGATTGAATTTTGATGCGAAAGTCAGACGCGAAAGCTTCGAGCCGGATGATTTATTCCTCGGTCACATCGCCGGCATGGACACGTTCGCGCGGGGCTTGAAAATCGCGGCAAAAGTCCGCGCTGATGGACGCCTCGCCGATTTTGTCAAGCAACGATATTCTTCGTGGGATTCCGAACTGGGTAAGAAAATCGAAAAAGGTAAAGCAAGCTTTGAGGAATTAGAACCGCTCGCGCTTAAGATGGGTGAAGTCAAAACCAATCGCAGCGGACGCCAGGAATATCTGGAATCCTTGTTCAATGAATTCATTTAAAGGTACTGTATCAGTATGGTGAGTGGCAGCAAGCACTACCACTCACCATACTGATTTTCCAAATCAATGAGGTCATATTTATGGTTCAATTGACAATGCAAATTCCAGATGATCTGGCAGTCAAAATTCAACCAATGAGTCAATGGCTTCCAACAATTCTCAGCATAAGTTTAATTAGGTTCAGGACGACAGCAATTTCTACGGCGACAGAATTCGTGAATTTTTTATCACTGAATCCTTCACCGCAGGAATTTCTCAACTATCACGTTTCTGAGAATTCACAACAGCGATTGCGAAGGTTACTGACTTTGAATGAAGCTGGATTATTATCGGAAGCCGAGCAAAATGAACTTGATGAATTGGAACGGCTCGAACATTTAGTTGTCACGCTCAAAGCGCAAATGGCAAAGAATACGAACCCCTGGATGGCTACTGACATATCAAGTGAGGTGCGCCAACTGGTGGCTCTGCGCGCAGCATATTGCTGTGATTATTGTCGTTTGCCACTTCTGGGCAGATCATTTTTCAGTGGAAGGCGCAATCATTAATCCGCTGACAGCAGAGGCCAGAGTTACCGTGAAGCTTCTTCGCTTAAATGACAATGAACGAGTGGCAGAAAGGCAGCCGCTGATAAATTCTGAATGGTAAGTGGCTTTTTGTTCGTTATGCCAGCTTGTTGGTTGACCTCAAAGTTTCCACTGCGAACACAAAGCGGTGTCAAGCCACCGCACTCCAAACGCTCCGCGCCTTATCAGCAAGCTGTGACAGCGAAAAAACTGTCACAAAGTGAGCTGACGAAAAATTCCCAGTGATAGTAAAGTTGCCGCAGTTTACAACTTTAACTTGAGACAACTTTATGACTACTACTAAAAAAAATCCCTACGCCATCTACGCCCTCGTTATCCTTTCGCTGCTGAATTTACTCAATTATGTTGACCGCTATATCTTCGCGGGCTTGTTGCCTTATTTACAAACGGACACGGGTTACAGCGATGAGCAGGTCGGGTGGGTGATGAGCGCCTTCACGATTGTTTATACGGTCTGTTCGCCGTTGTTCGGTTATCTGGGAGACCGTTTCCGGCGCGGACGTTTGATCGCGCTGGGGATCAGTATCTGGAGTCTGGCGACGGCGGCCTCAGGTCTCGCGCCAAATTATTCTTCCCTGTTAGTTGCGCGTTCGGCGGTGGGAATCGGGGAAGCGAATTACGCAACGATTGCGCCGGGTTTGTTGTCCGACTTTTTTGTCAAAGCCAGGCGCGGTTTTGTGATGAGCATTTTCTTCACGGCGATTCCTATCGGATCGGCCATCGGTTTTGTGGCTGGCGGAGCATTGGCTTCTCCCGCGCGGCTGGGCTGGCGGCATACTTTGTTTCTGGTAGGTTTGCCAGGATTGTTAACGGCGGTTGCCGCGTACTTTATGCGTGAGCCTGAGCGCGGCGTAATGGACGAGGAGGAGTTGACAAAATCTCATTACGGCTTGCTCGAAGGCTATCAACTGTTGCTGAAAAATCGTGGCTATATTTTCGCCAGTCTGGGTTATGCGGCGGTCACGTTTGCGCTGGGAGCATTGGTTTCGTGGGCGCCGAAATGGTTGAATGCCGACAAGGGGTTGAGTGTCGAAACGGCGACATTGTTGCTGGGCGGCTTTGTCGTTGTGGGCGGAATTTTAGGGACGATGGCAGGCGGAGCGATTGGTGACTGGCTGACGCGGCGTGGCGTGAAGGCGGCGTACTTTTGGGTTTGTTCTGCCAGCGCACTTCTGGCGATGCCGTTTCTGTTTGTGATGATCGCATCGCAAAATAAAACGGTTTACCTGGCCAGTATTTTCCTGGGCGTCACCTTTGTTTTCCTGGGTAACGGCCCGGTTAATGCGGTGCTGGTTAATTTGGTTCCGGCGAATTTGCGCACCACGGCTTTGGGTTTTGTCGTCGTCATTATTCACGTGCTGGGTGATGGAATTTCACAGGGATTAGTCGGGACAATTTCTACGTGGCTGAGTGAAGCAAAAGGAAATTTACCCGGCATCGTTGCTACTCTGGGGCAAATTTTTAATATTGACCCTGCGACACAAACTCTTTCCGTGGCGATGCTGATGATGCCAATAGCTCTGATTGTCGGGGCAATATTTTATGGCATCGGGGCCGGAACGGCGGAAGGGAAGCAGACGTAAAAACTCCGAGCCTGCCAACCTGAATTGTTACCCCCAGGAAACAATTCAAGGTCGGCAGGTTCGGTTCAGTGTGCAATCAGGAGGACTCGATTCAATTTGGATTACGCATCCGAAAAAGATTTGGATGCAGATATTTTAGAAAAAAATTATTCAGCCATTTTTCGCGTTACTTCTTCCTGCAACCGCAACTGTCCTTTGTCCATCGCCCAATGATGATTCCATTTAAAAATCGGCTTGAAAACAGGTGAGAGTAAACGGAGCAACGGTTTATCTGCGCGTAAGCGCCAGTCGAAGCTGACGTAAACTTCTGCGTCCTGTTGTTCCAGATGCCAAATGCCACGACCGACAAAATCACCTGCCGCCGAAATTTCAATCAGGCGTGGTTTTTCCGCCCGTACGGCGGTCGCTGTCCAGCGCAGCCGATAGGGCAGTCGGCCTTTGGTGAGCAGAGTTACCCGGTCGCCGATCCCGTTGGGATGTCCCGATGGTTCGTGTTTCGTCGCCAGGTAAACATCCGGCCACCAGCGTTCGTAATCTTTCCCGTCTTTCAGAATTTCATAAACTAATTCAATGGGGGCAGCGACGCGCCACTCGGTTAAAAATTGATATTCATTGGCAGCCATAGCAATCTCCTGTTTTACCTTGCGCAAATTAAGCGACGCTGGATTTATGCGCTTTGCGATTGTTGTGCTAGTCTGATGGCAATCAAGCGGTTATCTACCAATTAGTTTCGCAGGCTCACAGCTTGCCCCGGATGTGAGGTTATATGCACGAACAAGAAGAACTCCACGATGAGTTTCCGTCGGAATTATCCAGTGTTGATGAAAATATCAGGCGTCAGCAGCTTGGCGCAAATGCTTTCGGCCCTCGCCCCTTTCGCTGGCGACTTTGGGCGCTGGCGGTGGTCGTCGCTATTTTCCTGGTGGGACTGCCAGCCTGGTCAACTTTTTATACGGACTGGCTCTGGTTTCAGGAGCTGGGGTATCAAGCGGTTTTCTCGACTGTTCTCACAACGAAACTGTTAACCGGATTAATTGGCGGATTAATTGCGGCACTGTTGTTTTGGCTCAACCTGAAAATTGCCCTGCGGCTCAGCGGTAAAGCTGGCGAGGCCGGTTATCGCTTTAATATTGCGAATCAGGAAATCGCGGTGGCCGATCTCGGCAATGTAATTGCGAAACTCGGCATCCCCCTGTCAATTGTGATTGGCGCATTTTTGGGCGCACGCAGTTGGAACGCGTGGGATTTGTTTTTGCAATATCGGTATGGCGTTCCGTTCGGTCAGGCTGACCCGGTTTTTGGCTATGACATTGGGTTTTACTTTTTCAAACTGCCGCTGCTGGAATTTGTCCTCAGTATTATTTTGACTTTGACGGTATTTGCCTTAATTGCCGCAGTCGTAATTTATGTCGGGCGTGCCGCGATTGGGATCAGTCCGAATCGCCGGGGCGGACTTCCTGCTATTTCCATGGAGCGTGGTGCACGTGGACATTTGTTATTGCTGATCGCGCTGTTGTTTTTAATGCTGGCGGCGAATATTTACCTCGATTTACCGAACTTACTGCTGGCGAATAATGGCGTAGTTTCCGGCGCGGGGTACACCGATCTCAACGCTACCGTTCCGATTATGTGGGCGCAAATCAGCGTGGCAATGCTGATCTCATTATTAGCCATCGCGGGAATTTTTCTCGGCAGCTTTAGATATGTGCTGGTCGGCCTGGCCTTATTTGCGGTTGTCCTGATCGCAATGTTTATTTATCCGTCGGTGGTGCAAAAATTTTCCGTGGCGCCAAATGAATTAGCCAAAGAGTCACCGTTCATTACCAACAGCATTACCGCCACGCGGCAGGCTTTCAACCTTGATCAGGTCGAAGAGCGGGAGTTGTCGGGCGATGCCATCCTCACGGCCAAAGATATTCAGGAGAATCGCCGCACGATTAACGGCATTCGTTTGTGGGATCAAAAACCGTTGCTCGACACCTTCGCCCAGCTTCAGGAAATCCGTCCGTACTACGAATTTCAGGGCGTTGATAATGACCGTTATAAAATCAATGGCGAGATGCAGCAGGTGATGTTGTCGGTGCGTGAACTGGAAAGCGATAAATTGCCGAATCGTAACTGGATCAATGAACGCTTGATTTTTACGCACGGCTACGGTCTGACGCTGGGACCGGTGAATCAAATTACACCGGAAGGTTTGCCGTCGCTGTATGTGAAAGACATTCCGCCTGTCACCACGATTCCCAGTCTGAAAATTGATCGCCCCGAAATATATTTTGGTGAGATGGCCAATGAACAGGTGTTTGTCAAAACGAAACAACAGGAATTCAACTACCCGGAAGGTGAGAAAAACCAGTTCAGCACTTATACGGGGACTGGCGGCGTCGAGCTTAATTCTTATTTTCGCAAACTGTTTTTCTCAACTCGCTTTGCTGACCTGAAATTAATGCTGTCCAACGATGTGACCAGTGAAAGCCGCGTGCTTTTTTATCGGAATATTCGGGAGCGGTTACAAATGATCGCGCCTTATTTGAAATTTGATCACGATCCTTATCTGGTAATTTCCGAAGGCAAATGTTTCTGGATGTGTGACGCCTATACGGTTTCCAATCGCTATCCCTATGCAAAAGTTTATTACAGTCAGGATTTTGGCGCGGTGAATTATCTGCGCAACTCGGTCAAAGCCGTGATAGACGCGTATAACGGTAGTGTGCAGCTTTACATCGCCGATGAAAAAGACCCGTTGATTCAAACCTATGCACGAATTTTCCCTGGGACACTCAAGCCCTTAAAAGAGATGCCGACTGACTTGCAGGCGCATATTCGTTACCCCGAAGATATTTTTAATTTTCAAACCCAGGTGTATTCCACTTACCACATGGATCAGCCCCAGGTTTTTTATAACAAAGAAGACCAGTGGGATATTGCTTCGGCGGAGGACCGCGACAGCAAAGCGGTGGCCATGGAACCGTATTACACGATCCTGAAATTGCCGGAAGCGAAGGCCGAAGAATTTTTGGTAATGCTGCCCTTTGTGCCCCGCAATAAATTAAATCTGGCTTCGTGGATGGTGGCCCGCTGTGATCCCGAAAATTACGGCAAGCTGGTGGTTTATCGCATTCCCAAACAAAAGCAGATTTTTGGTCCGAAACAAATTATCGGGCGCATCAATCAGGATGCGGAGATTTCCGGGCAGCTCACGTTGTGGAATCAAAAAGGGTCGAAAGTAATTTTCGGCACAATGCTGGTCATTCCCGTGAAAGAATCCTTGTTGTATGTGCAGCCGCTTTATTTGCAATCAGACACGGGCAAAATCCCAGAACTCAAACGCGTGATCGTCGTCAATGAAAATAAAATTGCCATGAGCGAAACACTGGATGGCAGTCTGACGAAATTGTTTGGAAACGGCGCGGCTCCAGCGCAAGCCGGGCAGGAAACGCAGGCCGCTATTCCTTCACAATCGCCAGTCTCAGTTACCCCGAATCAACTTGGTTTGATTGATCAGGCGTTGCAACATGACGATCTGGCAATGAAGGCATTGCGGGATGGTGATTGGGCGAAATATGGCGAAGAGCGGAAAAAAGTGCGTGCCTTATTGGATGAACTTAAGCGGGGTAAGTAAAAGCTGAAGGTTACTCGGGGAACATAATTCCGCTGCCTTCAGGCCAATGTAAATTAATGCTTTGGCGTCCTGCAACTCGTGCGATTTTCGAGGAGCTATGTTATTTTGTTTCCCGTCATATTAACTAAGTTAGTCTTACCTATCAACCACAACCACGGAGGTCAGGATGCGAAGAAGCTTTCACCCTGTTTTATCGTTCACATTAGCGCTGCTGGTGCTTACAGTTAGCGCCATTTTAGTCACGGCTCAGACCGGCGGCGAAATAACCGGACAGGTCAACGATTCATCCGGCGCTGCGGTCGTCGGAGCGACAGTCACTGTCACCAATAAAGCGACCAATGCGGCACGCAAAGTCACGACTAACAATGAAGGAATTTATGCCTTTCCGTCTTTGTTGCCGGGGGCTTACGACCTGAAAGTCGAACAACAGGGATTTAAATCCTCAAAGCTCGACAACATCACCCTGGAAATTCAACAAACTGCGCGTCTTGATGTAACGATGGAGGTTGGCGCAGTTGGTGAAACTGTTACCATCACATCTGTCGGCGCTTTGCTCAATGCTGAAAATACAACGATTGGAACCGTGATTGAGAATAAGCGCATCGTGGATTTACCGCTCAACGGGCGTAACTTTTTGCAACTCGTTGCGACGGCTCCCAATGTCAGTTTTGGTTTTGCCCAGGCTGGTCAGGCCGGATCACGGCAGGGCGGAACGCGCGCGAATCAGCAGATTTCTGTCGCCGGTCAGCGCAGCTATTTTAATCGCTTCACGATTGACGGCGTCGAAAATACCGACGT
>JANMKB010000277.1:0-4521 GCA_031371805.1 Blastocatellia bacterium
GAGCGCATCCAGTGCTGTCACCAGCGAAATAATTGGCGCTTTGTCATCACCCGAAGCGCGTGCATACAAACGCCATTCGGGATCGAATTTTTCGCCTTTAGTTGGGAACGGAATGTCTTTGCCATTCGCTTCTAACGAAGCTGACCGCAGCGTTGGTTTGAAGGGATCGCCGCCGACCCACTTCTCTGGTTCAACCGGTTGCCCATCGTAATGCGCATAAAAAATCAGCGTCCGTGTCGCGCCCGGCGTGTTGATTTCGCCATACACAATCGGAGGGACATCGGGAATTTCCAGTAGCTTTGTTTTGACGCCGCGTGCAGTCAGCATTTGTACAATCAAATCAGCATTGCGACGAATGTTCGGCGTGTCGGAAGCTAGGTTGGGGATTGCCAGCAGCTTCGTGAACTCGCTAATAATTTCGTGTTCGTGATTTTGGCGAAATGAACGGATTGGATTTTCTGGTACTGCTTGTGCATTTATTTGTGCAGAAGCAGATAACGTGAAAATTGTGATGAAGAAGGCGATGGAAACAAGGCGAGAGAGGGGCATAGGGTTACAAAATAAATAGAACGCCAATAACGCGGATCAGGCAGATTTACGCAGATTGAAATTTTTCAGTGATGATTAATAATAAGCATCACTAAAAAAAAATCGCGTGAATCCGCAACATCCGCGTTATCGGCGTTCTATGAACTTAATTCGTTGCGGCTTGTGCGGGCGTGCAAACTTTCTCGAATGCGGCTTTCAATTCGTTGGCAATCAGGTTGGCATCACGCATTTCGATGTCGCGGCGTTCCATCAGATACACCAGCTTGCCATCACGCAAAATTCCGACTGACGGTGATGACGGTGCGGCTCCGGTGAAATAGCTGCGGGCGCGATCCGTCGCCGCAATGTCTGCCCCTGCGAAGACGGTGATGACGTTGTCGGGCTTGATTGAATTTTGTAAAGCCTGCACCACGCCGGGACGCGCTTTACCTGCGGCGCAACCGCAGACGGAATTGACAACGATCATCAATGTACCCTGCGTATTTTTGACGGCTTCGTCAACGGCTTCGGGTGTCCGGGTTTCGGTAATACCGTTGAGCGAAAGGTCTTCGCGCATTGGCTTAATGAGCATTTCTGAATAAGGCATAAAGTAATTTCCTCCAAAATATCGCCGGAACATCCGGGATGATTGCAAAATTCTTGATACGAAGTAAGTAAGATAGTATGCACAGCGAACGTGATAAGCAAATCAAAAATCTTACGCCAGCTTTCGTCAGGCGCAGCGCGGCGTTTATCGTCCGGTGAAATTCGGCTGGCGTTTTTCCATAAAGGCGCGCACACCTTCCCTGTGATCTTCGGTCATGCCACAACGCAGGTGTGTTTCCGCTTCACGATCCAGCATCGTGCGAAAATCAACGGTTGTCGAATGATTCACATTGGCTTTCATATAACGATAACTGGTCAATGGGCCGTGCGCGATTCGTTGTGCAATTTCATTAACCGTTGTCGCCAATTCATCCGGCGCAACAACACGATTGACGAGGCCGATGCGATGCGCTTCAGCCGCATCAATGATGTCAGTCAGAAAAAACATTTCCTTCGCTTTGGGTGCGCCGACATATTGCGTGAGCAGCCACGTCGTGCCGAAATCGCCGCCGAAACCAACCTTCGCATACGCTGTCCCGAATTTTGCCTGCGCCGAAGCGATCCGCAAATCACAGGCCAGGGAAACTCCCAACCCGGCTCCCATCGCGTGACCGTTCACGGCGGCAATCGTCACTTTCGGGATGTTATACAGCAGCCATGACAATTCCTGCACATTGCGCAAGCCGTCAATTTGCTGCTCTAACGTTGCGGGCGCGGCGTTATCTTTCGCCATATTTGAGACATCGCCGCCCGCACAAAAAGCGCGTCCTGAACCAGTGACGACAATCGCGCCAATGTCGGGATCGCGGCTCCATTGTTTGAGGCAATCAATAGATTGAAAGAGTAACTCGCGGCTCAGCGCGTTGAGCTTTTCCGGGCGATTGAATGTCAGCGTTGCAACTCGGTCAGCAACGGAAGTGAGGATCACATTGTCAGTCATAGCATTCCTTTTTATTTGCCTTTGAAATTCGGTTTACGTTTTTCATGAAAAGCCGCTGTGCCTTCTTTCACGTCATCGGTGTAATTCGTGACGAGCGTACTCAGGGCGGCGTCTTCCAGCGCGTTATCCAAATCCATCATCATTTGTTTGTACATCATTCGTTTGGTGATACGGATGGCAAGCGGGGGGCCGTCAGCCAGCTTTTCCGCCCATTGCCACGCGGTTGACATTAATTCCGCGTCCGGCACGACATCGGTGACGAGGCCTAATTCTTTGGCTTTTTGCGCCGGATAAACTTCCGAAAAGAGCGACATCTTCAGGGCATTTTGCAATCCCATCACGCGTTGAAAAAGCCACGCGCCGCCTTCATCCGGGATCAGGGCAAATTTCAAACTCGTGTCGCCGAGCTTTGCCGATTCCGCAGCGATGCGAAAGTCGCAACACAACGCCAGCGTCAATCCGCCTGCCACTGCCGCGCCATTTACGGCGGCGATGATCGGCTTATCAAAGCGCCACAGGAAGCGCACCAGTTGATGAAAATTTTCGCGCATTTCGAGCATGGATTCCATGCGATGCCCACGATACCGCGCCGGATATTGAAAGTCGGCGGAGATGTCGCCACCGGAACAAAAGCCGCGTCCGGCTCCGGTGATAATCACGGCGCGGACTTCGTTATCATCGCGGGCGTCCGCCAGCGCCGTCAAAATTTCATGCACCATGATTTCGGAATAGGCGTTCAGCTTGGCAGGCCGATTCAGCGTAAGCGTGGCGACACGATTTTCTTTGCTGTACAAAATTTGCGTGAATTCCATTTTGGCGCTCCTATACAAAACCGCGCAACGGCAAATCGCTACTGTGCTGCAACCAATTATTTGCGGGATATTCGCAACCTCCATCAATTAAATGCAGCGTGAAGGCGTGGCGGGATTGCGGCGAAAGATTAACGCGGCTCAGATGCGGGAGCAAGCCGTGCAAAATAATCAGTGTGCCTTGTGCGACTTCCAGCGGGACTACATTTTCCTCCGGCCAGGGCGTTTCGTCATACACTTCAAATTGCGTAGCGCCTTCAGGAGTGCGCAGAAAACGTGCTTTCAATCCTTCTTTATGACCACCAGGCAGCGCCCACATGCAACCGTTTTTAATTGTGGCATCCTGTAACGCGAACCAGAATCCGGTGACGCTCAAAGGTTGGGTAAAAAGAAACGTACTGTCCTGATGACATATCACTTCGCCGCCGATGTTGGGCTGTTTGAAAATGTACATGGATTGCAAAAGCTGTGGTTGCGTGTAACCCAGATCGTGTGCCAATGCTGACAGTGCAGGTGTGCGCGAAAAGCGCGCAAACACCGGATCAAGATCATGGAGCGCGTGTCCAATTTTATTGATCGAAAGTTCTTTGGCCTGACGCAATTCGCCGTTTTCCAGAAATGCCTGCTCCTCAAAAAAACAGCGCACCTGATCGCCCGAAGCCAGAAAATATTCGTCACTGGTTTTGGTTTGGTCTTTAGTCGAGAAAATTGATTTGACCGAAGCGGGATCAAACTCGGCAACCAGTTCGGCGGCGCGTATTTGTAGCTGCTGACAGGCTTCCGGCGTGATGAAATTTTCGATGACCAGAAATCCGTCACGCTCGTAGTCGGCAAATTGTTGGGCAGAAATTATTTTCACGGATGTGAGTTCTCAATGAAATCCAGCTCGCTACGGCTCGTGGTATTGTACCCGGAGCCATAGCGACGGGGTGATTTTTATGCGCCTCGATGATTTCTGATTTGACCTTTTGGCGGAGGCGCAGCCCACAGTGGAATAAACCGAGCAAAGAAATGTTTTTCGACCTGCGCCCGAAAATATTTTTCGTGTTCCCATTCGACTTCAGCCATCGTCAGCAGGCAATCAATAAATTCTGTGCGCCCGCAATTACGAGCATACACAGCAGCCGTTTCGTACTCTTTCACATTCTGACTTTCCAGTCTGCCAGCGCCATACATCGGGGCGAACCAACCGGAAAAATAACAGAGAAAACCGAGGCTGTGACCAATGATAAACATTTTTCTTTCCCGCCATTTGTCTGGCTGAGCGCCGAGTTGCTGCAACATTGCGCCGACTAATTTTCGATGATGCCATTCTTCTTCTTCGATAATTCTGATTTGGTTGCGTTCCGCTTCATCACGGACAGATTGCCAATGACCACGATAAGCAAACGCCGCCGCGAGTTCGCCGGAATAGGCAAGTTGCAGGAGCCTGATTAATGATTTTTCAGCCTTCATTCGGGCAAATTTAACCGGCGATTATGTAGTATTCATCACGCGACATTTATTTTGTTGTGGCTTCGAGTTTGCCTTCATATTTTTCGTCAAATAAACCTGTTCGTTCTTTGGCCTGTACGCTGACACTGTTTTCAGGAAAGCTTAAGCGCAACCGATAACTGTTGAGGTTAGCAATCTCATCAT
>JANMKB010000285.1:0-2147 GCA_031371805.1 Blastocatellia bacterium
TATAAGGCTGGGTTTGTTGCGGAGCCGATGTCGGTTGTTGCGCCAAACAGAAAACGTTGAGAAAAATAGCGGTTAATAAAGTTAAGATACAAATTCGAACTGTTTTCATAAAAAATCCTTTTGGTCTGAACCAGTTGAGCATAGCACTCGCCATCGTCATTTCCAATTTGTAAAGGTTGTAAATGCGGCGCAAGTAAACGAGGGTATACAGATGAAGAAAATCAAATTAGGGATGGAACTCCTGCTGGCGGAAAAGATTGATTAATTGCGCGGCGCACGCGTTGGCCTGATTTGTAATCCGACAACGGTCAATCACGCCTGGCAACACGCCGCTGATTTATTTCACGCGCACCCTGACATCAATCTCAGCACTTTGTTCGGCCCGCAACACGGAATTCGCGGCGAAACGCAGGACAACATGATTGAGTGGGAAGGCTTTCGTGAGCGGCGCACAGGCGTGATGGCCTATTCGCTTTATGGAGCTACGCGCCAGCCAACAGAAGAAATGCTGCGCGAGGTGGATGTGTTAGTTTTCGATGTGCAGGACGCAGGCACACGTGTTTATACGTTTATTTACACAATGGCGCTGGCAATGCAGGCGGCGAAAAAATTTGGCAAAAAAATGGTTGTGCTTGATCGCCCCAATCCTATTGGCGGGGAGGGAGTTGAAGGGAGCCTGCTGGAGCGCGGCCACGAATCGTTTGTCGGAATGTTTCCAATTCCGATGCGGCACGGGATGACAATCGGCGAATTGGCCTTACTGTTCAATCGTGAATTCGGCATCGGCTGTGAACTCGAAGTCATTCAAATGCAGGGTTACAACCGCGATTTATATTACGACGAAACGGATGCGCCCTGGATTTTACCTTCACCAAATTTGCCGACCATAGATGCATGCGTAGTCTATCCCGGCACAGTTTTTTTGGAAGGTACAATGATTAGCGAAGGACGCGGAACGACGCGACCATTTGAATTGATCGGCGCACCTTACGTTGACGCTTACGACCTGACAGACTATCTCAATGCGTTAAAATTGCCCGCCGTTTATTTTCGTCCACATAGTTTCCAGCCGACATTTCAAAAACACGCTGGGACTATCTGTCAGGGAGTCCAGCTTCACGTTCTCGCCCGTCGCGCCTTTGCGCCTGTGGTTACTGGCATCGCCCTTATCAAAGCGATTCATGACCTTTATCCACAGGCTTTTGCGTGGAAACAACCACCGTATGAATACGAGTACGAACGTAATCCATTCGATGTCATTGCCGGATCAAAAAAATTGCGCGAGCAGATCGAAGGCGGCATGGCGATTGATGAAATTGCCGCAAGCTGGCGAGGCGATGAACAAATATTTGCTGAACAGCGCCGACCATATTTGCTTTATTAAGCCACTGTGATAAAAAAATAAATCTGCTAATTAACAAATCATGAACAATCAATTTGAGCATCAGGTAGCAATCATTACCGGAGCCGCCTCCGGCCTCGGCCTGGCGATTTCGGAACGTTTGGCAAAGCTCGGCGCTCACGTTGCAATGTGCGATTTGCGAAAATCTCTTTTGCAAAAAGCGGCGCAACAAATTGGGGCGCACCCTTTTCAACTCAACGTCACGGATGAAAAGCAGGTCGGCAGGGTCGTCAACAAAATCGCCAAACAATTTGGACGGATTGATATTCTGGTTAACTGCGCAGGAGTGACGGGCAAAACGAATATCAATACGCACGAAGTAGATTTTGAAAACTTCAAATTCGTTTTTGATGTGAACGTCAACGGTTGCTTTCTGACTTCGCGGGCGGTGTTGCCGTTTATGCGCAAACAAAATTACGGGCGTATTTTGCACATCGCTTCGATTGCGGGCAAAGACGGCAACGCCGGGATGCTGGCGTATTCGGCTTCCAAAGCCGCCGTCATTGGCCTGACAAAAGTGCAGGGCAAGGAATACGCCGAACAGGGAATCACGGTGAACGCGCTGGCGCCGGCAGTGATTCGCACGCCAATGGTCGAAGCCTTGCCGGATGAGCAGGTGAAATATATGACCGACAAAATTCCGATGAAACGTTGCGGCACGCTGGAAGAAGTAGCCAGTATGGCGAAGTTCATCGTTTCACCCGGCGCGGATCCATCCATGATCCGGATGCGCTACGATGGACAG
>JANMKB010000286.1:0-6147 GCA_031371805.1 Blastocatellia bacterium
GAAGAATTACCTGTCGCCGCCAGCGCCGCAGGTGGCGTGTATCAATACAACGACGGACGCAATGCGCCGGACACGATCTCAATTTTGCTGGAATATCCGAAGAAGTGGACAGCAACATTTGAAGCGACGTTAGTACCAGGCGCACGTGGCGCAGCTATTGAGTTTATGGGTGTCGGCGGCAGTTTGTATATTGATCGTGGTGGTTACAAATTCACGCCTGCGTTTCAACGGGGACAAGCACAGCAACCAGCAGTTGAAGGCAAAGCCGCAATGGCGCTGGAAACAGAACACGTCCGCAATTTTATTTCGTGCCTGAAATCACGCAAGACACCAAATTCTGATGTTGTCAGTGGACACCGCTCCGCACTCGCATCAAATCTTGGCAAGATCGCGTATCTACAAAAGAAACGCGTTACGTTTGATCCGGCAGTCGAAAAAAATTACGTGCTGAGTTAAACCCCGGGGAGCGCACGCGGCCCGCGTGCGCTCCTGCATAAAACCCGCACGCGAGCCGCGTGCGCTCCCAGGAATATGTCCAATCAAAATAAATTCCGTCTTTTCATCGCGCTGATATTGGTTGGGTTCCTACTAACCTTCACAGTAAAAAATCCCAGCGCACAAGAGCCAGCACCCGGACGACGTGGCGGAAACATCCGCGATTTTCTCGGCCTAGGTGCAGCTCCCAATCCTGAAGCCGCGAAAAAAGGCGATCCGCTCTATCAGCAAAATTGCGCGGGCTGTCACGGCAAAGATGGCAGAGGCGCGCAGGCTCCAAATCTGTTGCGCTCGGAATTGATGTTGCACGATGAGAAAGGCGAAAAACTTGCCCCTGTCCTCAAAGAAGGACGCACGGGAATGCCGCCGTTTCCGGCGCTTTCCGCCGATGACGTATATAACATTTCGCAGTATATTCACCTGCAAGTGGAGCTGACCGCGAATCGCGGAACCTACGGGCAGACCTACGGATCATTGCGTTCAGCGGTGACAGGCGATGCCAAAAAAGGCGAAGAATATTTCAAAAGCAATTGCGCCAGTTGTCATTCAGCGACAGGTGACCTGGCTAAAATTGGCGCGAAATTCCCGCAAACTACGGCGATGAAATCTCGGTTTTTGTGGCCTGTTACGCCGGGGCCAGCGACGGCTAAAGTGACTACGGTTGCGGGGAAAACTGTGACAGGAAAAATCAAAACGAATACTGATTTCGATATTTCGCTGATTGATGCTTCGGGTAAATATTTTTCATGGCCGCGCAGTCAGGTCAAAGTCGAACTCGAAGACAAATTGAATGGACATCGCGCAATGCTGCCGAAATATTCCGACGCCGACATCAACAATCTTGCCGCTTATTTGGTGACGCTGAAATGAAAATGAACCGAATATTTTTCACACTATTTTTCGTGATAATTTCCAGCCCTATTTTTGCGCAGGGACTTGACCCCAAAACGCTCACGCTGTTCCAACAACCTGCTGATAGTTGGCCTACTTATAACGGCGATTATTCCGGGCGACGCTACAGCGAATTGAAACAGATCAATGCCACGAATATTGACCTGCTAAAAATTGATTGGATGTATCGCATCAAAGGCATCGGGCCACAACGCGGCGTCGGCGATCCCGTCATCAAATCTACACCGTTGCTTGTGAATGGCATTTTGTACTTCACAATTCCCGATCACATTTTTGCGATCAATGCCCGCACTGGCGAACACATTTGGCAATACGATTTTGAAGACAAAGGCGGACACTTGGTCGGGCAACGCGGCGTCGGGATGTACGGCGAATGGTTGTATTTTGAAAGCCCCGACGGCTGGTTTATTTCGCTCAACGCCAAAGACGGCAAAGAGCGTTGGCGCAAAAAAATCGCTGATGAAAAACAACAATATTTCACAACGATGGCTCCCGTAGTCGTCAAAAATCATATCATCATCGGCGTTGGTGGCGATGCGATGGACGTGCAAGGCTATTTAGAATCACGCGATCCTGACACTGGCGAATTGCAATGGCGTTGGTACACTACGCCGCAAAAAATGGGCGACCCAGGTTCTGAAACTTGGCCTGATCTGGATGCCATGCGTCACGGCGGCGGCATGACGTGGATGCCCGGCACTTACGATCCTGATTTGAATTTAATTTATTGGGGGACAGGCAACGCGAACCCTGTGTTTGCAGGCCAAAGCCGTAAGGGCGCGAATTTATATACGGCGTGCATCGTGGCTTTAAATCCTGATACGGGAAAATTAGTTTGGTATTTTCAGCCTTCGCCGCACGACACGCACGATTGGGATAACGTCGAAACGCCTGTGCTTTTTGACGCAGTCATCAACGGTCAGCCGCGCAAATTATTAGGCCAGGCCGCACGTGCCGGATGGTTTTTTGTGCTTGATCGCACGAATGGAAAAAACCTTGTCTCAAAGCCCTTCACCGGCACAGGCAATTGGGCGCTTGGTGTAGACGCCAAAGGGCAACCGATTCCGAATCCTACGAAAGAACCTACCGTAGATGGCACGATGATTGACATGCCTGCGATGGGCGCGACCAACTGGCCGCCGCCGAGTTACAGCCCACAAACCGAATTATTTTATTTCAACGGCACACAAGGTTATGGGCTTTCGTATCTGTATGACGCCTCCGACAAACCGCAAGGCTACGGCGGAGGGAGCGGCGGCAACTTCGATTCCAGTTCCGCGTTGTTTGCGATGGACATTCGCACCGGCGCAGTCAAATGGAAGCACGAACACAAAGGCGGCGGCCCCGGCGGTGGCGCAATGAGCGGCGGCGTCATGACGACCGCAGGCAGGCTTTTGTTCACCGGCGATTCCGGTGAACTCGTAGCGTTTGATCCCGCCAACGGCAATCCGATTTGGCATCAACGCCTGACCAGTCCTGTCAGCAACGGCCCTTCGACGTGGATGCTGGACGGCAAACAATATTTGATTGTGGGTGCAGGTGATACGCTTTATGCGTTGACTGTGGCTGGGAAGAAAGTTGCTGAATAAATAGTTTTGCGGAGTTATAGATAAGTTGCTTCTAGCTTGAGTTCGGTCATCAAGAATTATGAAAAGAATTAAACTTCTTCTCATCGTTACAGCCTTACTTTTTAGTGCGAACCAGAACTACGCTCAGAAGATAGTTGATGGTGTAATTGTTACTGGTGATGTAACAGATGTCACGTTTTGTAGCTATAAAGATGATGCTTGGATATACGGGCTGAAGATAAAACTTCACGCAAAAAATGTTAGTGAGCACCCTGTCATCATTTCCAGTGCTAGCGGACTAATTTATTATTATAAGATCGCTACTTCAGTTGAAAGTCTGATGGCGAGGCAGTTTGCACACATTAGCTGGATTACCTCTGGCTCGACAGGTGACCCGAAATCAATTCCTGATAAACCAGTAAAACCATTCAAAGTAATTGCCTCAAATGACAGCATTGACATAGTTACTGATCTGCGACTGATTTTTACTAGCGAACCAAAATACGGGATAAATTACTTACAAGTTGTTGCCGAAAATTGGCCTGACTATTCGAAAGATTATGTTGCAAAAATCCGAGACGTGGGGAGTTCAGAAGGAAAACTATGGGAGCACTCATTACATTCAGAGCCGCTTTCATTTGTACTGCAATCGAACCTGAAAGAAATGGGTTGTCAATAAAATGCACTTGTCCGCGAGTTGAAACTCATTGGCAACTGATAAAGCCGAATCAATATAAATTTTAGTGTGGAGACTCAATGAAAGAAATTACCCGCAGAGATTTTGTGAAGAATGCTTCAGCTTCGTTGGCAATCGGCGCGATGTCGAATGCTTTGTTTGCCAATTCGTTCGCTGCGCCATTGTCAAAAATGGGTATCGCTTCGACTTCGTTTATGGGGGCGCAAATTCCCGGTAGCCCTTCGCAAGCTGGCGGCGGAGCAGGGCAAGCTCCGATGCGTATGCAAGGACGTGATGCGTATGAATTTTTAGAAAAATGTCATGCTCTTGGCGCGGGCGGAATTCAGACTTCGCTCAATGGCGATTTGAAAAAATTGCGGGCGCGTGCAGAAGAGCTTGGGATGTACATCGAAGGAATGGTTTCGATTCCGCGCAACGGCGATATGAGTGCCATGGAAAAAGGTCTTGCGGATTGCAAAGAAGCAGGCGTGACTGTCGTGCGTACAGCGATGCTCGGCGGACGCCGCTACGAAACATTTGCAACACTCGCGGATTGGAAAAAATGGGTAGATCAAAGCCACGCCGCGTTAACCGCAGCAATGCCCATTATCGAAAAATACAAAGTCGTCGTCGCGCTCGAAAATCATAAAGACTGGACGCTGGAAGATTTCTTACGCTTGCTGAAAACGTATCAGAGTGAATATTTGCAGGTCACGCTTGATTTCGGGAATAATATTTCGATGCTGGATGACCCTTACGAAGTGATCGAAGGACTTGCGCCATACGCGAAATCTACGCACATCAAAGATATGGGATTACTGCCTTATGCTGATGGATTTTTGTTGTCTGAAGTCCCACTTGGCGCGGGGATGCTCGACCTTCCGCGAATTGTGAAGACGGTTCAAAAAGCGAATCCGAAAACTAAATTCTCGCTGGAAATGATTACGCGTGAACCGTTGAAAGTGCCGTGCATGACGAAAAAATATTGGGACGTTTTCCCCGACCGCAACGGCAAATATTTAGCGCAAACGTTCAAGCTGGTGAGTGAGAATGTAAGCAAGACTCCGTTGCCGAGCATTGAAAAATTAAGTCCAGCGGATCGCGTCAAATTTGAAGAGGACAATATCAAAGCCTGTTTCCGGTACGTTGAAGAGAAACAGTTGCTCGGTTAGTGCAGAAGCCCGCACGCAGTAAGGGCGCAAGTAGTTACTGTCGACTGACGCCCTTACTGCGTGCGGGCTTCTGCCTTTGTTGCTTGCTTACATTGTAGTTAGTGGCAAAAAAGTAAAGCACAGATTCTTTAAGAAAATCCCTATGAAAATTAATTCTACTAAACGACCAATGATTGCAATCTATCTCCTGATTGCCTTGCTCTCACTTCCGCTTTCAGCACAAACGCAACTCCAAAAAAAATCTGACGACACAGGGCTTTCGTCCGAACGATTGCAGCGCATCAACGAAGTCATCAAGCGCTACATTGACTCTAATCAAATTTCCGGCGCAGTCACACTGGTTGCACGCAAAGGGCGCATCGCACACTACGAAGCGCAAGGTTTGATGGACATTGAATCGAAAAAGCCGATCCGCAAAGATGCGCTGTTTCGGATGGCTTCCTCAACCAAGCCCGTCGCCAGCGTAGCCATTATGATGCTGATGGAAGAAGGGAAAATTCGCCTGAGCGATCCTGTTTCTAAATTCATTCCTGAATTTAAGAATCAGCAGGTAGCCGTTTCAAAAACTGCTGCTGGTGGTGAAACGGAAATTACTACCGTTCCGGCTTCGCGTGAAATTACAGTGCGAGATTTGTTGACGCATACTTCGGGTTTAGGCAGTGGTGGCAGCGCCGGGAAATTCTTTTCGCCAGTAATGGCGGCGCGTCAACCAACGGATACATTGGCGAATTTTATTCCGCGACTTGGCACAGTGCCGCTTGATTTTCAACCGGGCACGCAATGGCGTTATAGCGGACTCGCGGGGATTGATACGCTTTCGCGCATCGTCGAAATTGCTTCGGGTCTGACGTTCGATCAATTTTTGCAGCAGCGAATTTTTGATCCGCTCGGAATGAAGGATACATTTTTTGCGCTGCCTGAAGATCGTCAGCCGCGCTTGATGACGCTGTATCGTCGGGCTGGTGACAAGCTCGAAAAACATCCGAATCAGGAATATCTGACGAGCCGAAATTATTTTTCCGGCGCGGCAGGATTAATGAGTACGGCAGAAGATTATTTCCACTTCGCGCAAATGCTGGCGAACGGTGGACAACTCAACGGCAAGCGTTTGCTGTCGCCGCACACCGTAGAATTAATGTCATCGAATCACACTGGCGAAATGTTTCCAGGACAGCTTGGACGACCGCCGGGAATGGGCTTCGGCTTCGCGGTTGAAGTTGTCGTAGACGCGATCAAAGCAGATTCGCGTCGCTCCAATGGCAGCTTTGGCTGGGACGGCGCATTCGGTACACATTTCTGGATTGATCCGAAAGAAAAAATTGTC
>JANMKB010000296.1:0-2618 GCA_031371805.1 Blastocatellia bacterium
GTATGGAGCCAGCGGCTTCACCGGCAAACAAACTGTCGAGTATTTTGCCAATCACGCAGGAGATCTACGCTGGGCTATTGCCGGACGCAACAGAGAAAAATTGGAGGCTGTCAAAGCAGGCATTGGCGACGCGGCGAAAAATGTTGATGTGCTGGTTGCCGATTCCCAGGATCAGGCTGCGATTGATGCAATCCTGTCACGGACACGCGTGTTGTTGACTACGGCGGGGCCATTTGCGTTGTACGGAACAAAAATCGTAGACGCGTGTGTGCGGTTCAAAACGCATTACGTTGACATTACGGGTGAGACGGTTTGGGTCAGAGATTTGATTGATCGTTATCACGCGCAGGCGGCGGCGGACGGGACAAAAATCATTCCTTTCTGTGGTTTTGATTCTATCCCTTCGGATTTGGGAACGTACCTGGTTGCGCGTTATATGCAGCGCGAATTGGGCGTTGCGTGCAAACAAGTGAAAGCGTGTTTCCAAATGGCTGGTGGAGTAAATGGCGGCACACTGGCGACAGCCTTCAATCAGTATGAAGGCGGTTATGTAGGGCGGGCGCGTGATCCTTTTTTGTTGAACCCGGAGCCTGCAACGCAAGACCCACGACAACATCATGACCCTGCCGCGCCGCAATATGACCAGGACCTGGGAACATGGGTTGGCCCATTTATTATGGGGCAGATTAATACTCGCGTAGTGCGTCGGAGCAACGGTTTATTTGCGCAATGGCAGGATGCTTATGGAGCAGATTTCACTTATCAGGAATATATGAAATTTGATGGGCCGTTGGGTTGGCTGCCCGCTGCGGGACTGACGGCGGGAACTGTGATGTTTGAGGTGGCAATGCAAACGCCGTTACGCTCGTTCCTGCAATCAATGCTGCCGCAACCAGGCAAAGGCCCTTCTGAAAAAACGATGAACGAAGGCTGGTTCCGGTGCGAATTATTAGGCATCGCCGAAGATGGTCAAAAAGTACGCGGCGTCATCAAGGATCAGGGTGATCCGGGCAATCGCGCAACAGTGAAATTTCTTTGCGAAGCGGCGCTGAGTTTGGCGCTAAATGAGGATGAATTACCTGGCGGAAAAAAGCGCGGTGGCATCCTGACTCCGGCGACTGGCCTGGGTGATGTGCTGGCGGAAAGATTGCGGAAGGCCGGGATGGTGATTGAGGTGGGGAAATAAAACAACTGCGCACCCAAGCGCACTCGAAAGCTACAGCCTCGTAGTGCGCACTCCAAAGCAATAGATGTCAGGTAATTGGCCCGTGTTGACCGATCCAAATCAAAACCCCATTGAACAGGTGGACAACCAGCCAGAGTAAAAACGATCTTTTTAATTCCTTGTGCGCGGATAAATATTCAGGGTCTCTCGAATCCCTTTTCCCGTGCCATTGATACCATTTGCTGATGAGAAAAAGTGGCGCTAGCCAAACGATGCTAGTGATAATCTCCAACCAAAGCGGAAAAGGAAATGACATCAAATCAAACATCAAGCGCATCACACTAACACCAAGAAAGATATAAATCCCACCATCGAAGGTGCGAATCGCATTTGCTGAGCTAATTGCTCGTGTCAATAAAACATGATTGACCGTACTAACGAATATATCGTCAGGTTCAATTTTGATCCCACAATGCGGACAGTTTTCGGCGGCCAGAGAAATTAATTGCTGGCACGTATGGCAGTTTCCAGCCCAGGCGATTTCTGGATCAAGGAAGTTTTTATCTGCAAATTTCTCAATCATACGTTTCAGAGGAACTTGCTTTTACCTAACAATAATTTATGCGGAGAAGCAATCAGGAGAAGCTCAACCTTCAATCATTTGGTTAATTTTCCAAGCCGCCCAAACTCCTGCGATACCGCCGATAACGCTGCCAAAGAGACCGGAAAACGAAATCATATCTGCCCCCCACAACGAAGGCACATAGCCTCCCACGGTTGAGCCAACCAGCATGCCAAACCAGACTAATTTTTTCAGATTCATAGATTTTCTCGCGATGGGGCAGGCGTCTGAATTGTAATGCTTTGTTGAGCGCACCGCTATTTTATTATTTGCGATGCGCAATTTCGCAATTGAAAAGAAATGCTGAATGCTGGAAACTGAGAAGCGATGAAACTAAAGTTGAAAAAAATCCTCGCCGCACCGTTTGTAATTATTGCGGCAATCATTGTTCTGCTCGAAGACTGGTTGTGGGATGATTTGGTGCGACTGACGGCGATCATCGGACGGCTGCCAGTCCTGCGCCAAATTGAATCAATCATCATCAACCTCCCGCCTTATGCTGCGCTCGCAGTGTTTCTAATTCCTTCGCTCCTGTTGATTCCGGTGAAACTGGCAGCGCTCTGGTTTATCTCGCGTGGGCAACACACGCTGGGATTAATAACCGTTGTCGGAGCCAAAATTGTCGGTACGGCACTGGTCGCACGCATCTACACACTGACGCAGGAAAAGCTGTTACGCATTGGCTGGTTTGCAAAATTGCATGAACGATTCGTCGGCTTCAAAGCCAGGGTTTATGCTTATATTAAGGCGACGAGTATTTATCAGTCAGCCCATGAGCTAAAAGTGAGAATTAAGAAACTGGTGCAGGGCAGGGGCAACGCTTTTTGGCGC
>JANMKB010000297.1:0-6701 GCA_031371805.1 Blastocatellia bacterium
TATGCTGATCTAAAAAAATCAGCATAAATCCGCTCAATCCGCGTTATCGGTGTTCTATTTCTTTAATGCAGGATGCGTGTTTGCGCAGTAGGACGCGTTTCATGCCTTGAAGCGCGTCCTACTCCACAACTCAGCGCAGGTCGAAACGGTCGAGGGTCATGACCTTAGCCCACGCCTTCGCAAAGTCCTGCACGAACTTCTCTTTACTGTCAGACGCAGCATAGAACTCCGACAGAGCGCGAAGTTCAGAGTTTGAGCCAAATGCCAAGTCAACCGGAGTCGCCGTCCATTTGACCTTGCCGCTTGCACGATCTACTCCTTCGTAAAGTCCTTCTGAAGACTTGTTCCACTTAGTGGACATATCCAACAAATTGACGAAGAAGTCATTGCTCAAGGTTCCAGGCTTGTCGGTGAACACGCCGTGTTTAGCCTGTCCGGTGTTCGCATTCAGCACCCGCAGCCCGCCGACCAGCACGGTCATTTCAGGTACGGTAAGCGTCAGCATGTACGCCCGATCAATCAACATCTCCGCTGGTGACAGGCGCTGACCTTTATGGAAATAGTTCCGAAAACCATCCGCAGTCGGTTCAAGCGGGGCGAATGAAATCACATCGGTTTGCTCTTGCGACGCGTCGGCGCGTCCCGGCGTGAAGGGAACTTGCACCGTGAATCCGGCGCTCTTCGCGGCTTGCTCAATAGCAGCACTGCCACCTAAGACGACTAGGTCAGCGAGTGATACCTTCTTCGCGCCGGAGTTGAAGTCCTTCTGGATGGATTCAAGGCGAGCCAGCACCTTAGTCAGTTCAGTCGGATTGTTGACTTCCCAATCCTTCTGCGGCGCGAGGCGAAGGCGTGCGCCATTTGCGCCACCACGCATATCAGTGCCGCGGAATGTGGCCGCCGAGGCCCAAGCCGTCCTGACCAGTTCTGAGTTTGTCAGTCCCGATGCGAGGATTTTGGATTTCAACGACGCAATGTCCTTCGCCTCAATTTGCTTATAGGAAATGCGGGGAAGCGGGTCTTGCCAAATCAGGTCTTCTTTCGGAACTTCCGAACCGACGTAACGAGAGCGCGGGCCTAAATCGCGATGCGTTAATTTGAACCACGCCTTGGAAAACGCGAGCCTGAATTCTTCGGGGTTGTCCACGAAGCGCTTGGCAATCTTCTGGTAGCTTGGGTCGAACTTCAGCGCGAGGTCTGTCGTGAACATAATCGGCGCGTGTTTCTTTGACGGATCGTGCGCGTCGGGTACGGTGTTCGCGGCCTTACCATTCGCGGGAATCCACTGCGTCGCTCCTGCGGGACTCTTGGTCTTTACCCAATCAAAGGCAAACAGGTTCGTGAGGTACTCCGAGGTCCAAGCCATCGGCTTCGAAGTCCATGCACCTTCCAGGCCGCTGGTGACTGTGTCACCCGCGTTTCCCTTGCCGCAATTGTTATCCCAGCCGAGTCCTTGCCGCTCGATACCGGCTGCTGCGGGTTCTGGCCCCACGCACTTGGACGGAGCGTGGGCACCATGCGCCTTGCCGAAGGTGTGGCCACCGGCGATGAGCGCAACCGTCTCCTCGTCGTTCATCGCCATCCGACCAAACGTGTCGCGGATGTCCTTTGCGGCCGCCAGCGGATCATGATTGCCGTTCGGGCCTTCAGGATTCACATAGATCAGGCCCATCTGCACAGCGGCAAGCGGATTCTGGAGTTTTCTGTCTCCGCTGTAGCGCTCAGCAGCAAGAAACTTCTTCTCTGGCCCCCAGTAGACCAAGTCCGGCTCCCAGTCATCTTTGCGCCCACCGGCAAAGCCGAAAGTCTTGAAGCCCATGGACTCCAGCGAGACATTTCCGGTTAAGACCATCAGATCGGCCCAGGAGATTTTCTGACCGTACTTCTGCTTGATCGGCCAGAGCAGTCGCCGCGCCTTGTCGAGGTTGGCGTTATCCGGCCAACTGTTGAGCGGCTCGAATCGCTGTTGACCGCCTCCCGCGCCCCCGCGCCCGTCAGCCACACGATACGTGCCAGCACTGTGCCAAGCCATGCGGATGAAGAACGGGCCGTAGGTTCCGTAGTCAGCCGGCCACCAGGGCTGTGACGTCGTCAGGACTTTTTTGATATCCCCTTTGACGGCATTAAGGTCAAGGCTGGCAAACGCCCTGGCGTAGTCAAACTATTTTCCCATCGGGTTGGACTCGGCGGACTGCCGAAGTGGTGTGAGGTCGAGTTGGTCAGGCCACCAATTCTGGTTAGACTGAGCGCTGCTTTCATTTGTTGATACCAATAATAGCGCCGCAACCGCGAAAGCGGCGAACGACCTTACTAGCTTCTTTTTGTTCATTAATTTCTCCTTGATTGAACGGAAAGTCCGTTCAGTTTTAATTGTAATGGTCGGCATTAGGCCAACAAACTTCTCAACATCCACGCATTTTTTTCGTGAATTTGCATTCGTTGGGTCAATAAATCCGCCGTCGGTTCGTCATTGGCTTTGTCTACAACGGGGAAGATGGAACGCGCCGTTCGCGTGACGGCTTCCTGACCTTCGACTAAGCGGCGAATCATTTCATTTGCGTTCGGCACTCCATCGCCTTCTTCCTTGATTGAGGTTAATTTTGCAAATTCGTGATAAGAACCGGGGGCTGGAAAACCGAGGGCGCGGATACGTTCGGCAATTAAATCCACCGCCAAAGCTAGTTCAGTGTATTGTGTTTCAAACATCAAATGAAGTGTCTGAAACATGGGGCCGGTGACGTTCCAATGAAAGTTATGTGTCTTAAGATAAAGAGTGTAACTGTCAGCTAACAGCTTAGCTAAACCATCAGCAATTTCTTTTCGATCATTTTCTGCGATCCCAATATTAATTTGCATTTTAGTTTTCTCCTTTTGATTAAGTAGCTGGAACGCGGCTCGCTACGGCTCGCGATACTGCCTCGTTTATATTAGATTAAGACTTAGAATCTGTCTAATGCCAGGGCAAAAAAGAGAGCGGCGGCCCGCTATTCCTTTTTACTTTTTCCGCGCAGAATTACCTGATAATCGCTTACCTCAAAAGCCTTCAAACTATTCAGATTGCTGACCTGTAGCTGATGCCAGTCAATATCCTGGATGGCTCCTGTTGCATCATCAATAAAGTGATGATGTGGTGCGATGCGCGGATCAAAAACGACTTTCCCTTCCGCAATATGGAGTACTCGCAATAAGCCTTTCTCAACAAAAAGATTGAGCGTGTTGTAAATCGTCGCCCGTGAAATCATCGGAAAGTTTGCGCCCACCTGAGCAAAAACCTGATCGGCGGAGGGATGCTCGTCTGTATGCAGCACATATTCAGCCACCGCAATCCGTTGGGCGGAAGGCTGAATGCCAAGATCGGTAAGAATTTTAATTAAGTCGTCGTTCATGATGGCTTAGAATAGGTCTAAAGCTGGATATTGTCAATAGTTTTTTCAGGCTCTGAAAATCTCTGTTCCCGCATATAGTTTTTCAATCTGATCAATGACCTGGTTGCGGTCAAATTGAGCTTTTACATGTTCATTCGCAGCCATGCCTAACTTTTTGCGTAACCCGTCATTTTCCAGCAGACGTTGGATTGCTCGTGCGATTGTCTGACTATTGCCTGGCTCAAACAGTAATCCCGTTTTTTCGTTTTGGACAATCTCTGCCATTGCACCAGCATTTGCGGCAATCACCACAATTCCTGCTGCCATCGCCTCAATTAAAACTAACGAAAAACCTTCATTGATTGAGGGAATTACAATAATGTCAAAGGCGGCAAGTTTGGTTTTGATGTCGGCGATTTTACCCGTGAGTTTTATCTGAAGCTTGAAATTAGTACTTTTATCTAAATCAAAATTGTTGATCAAAGACTGGATACGCTGCTGGTAATCCTCGTTCTGAAGTGAGGCTGCGCCAATGATTAAAAAATCAAGCTCGGTGAAAATTCGCTCAGTCTTCAAATCGTGAGCCGCGTTGATAAAAAGCTCCTGATTTTTGATGGGGGAAATTTCTCCAATCATTCCAATCGCAAATTTACGTTTGATCCCGAGGGCTTCGCGTGCTTCTGCCTTGCTGAGTGTGGCGATGTTTGCAGGATCAACCCAGTTTGGAATTATCACTGTTCGATTTTTAAGCGCAGGGAAGGCTTTGACTAATTCGGCTTTCACACTGGCTGAAACAGCAATCAAGTTTGTTGTCGTACCGATTGCCCAGCGGTAAAGTGGGTTCGATTTGATGGGGTTGAAATGATGACGCGTGAGGAAAAGTTTTGCGGGGGAAAGTTTTGTGGCGATCCCTGCAATGGGATAATCTCTGGCTACATGAGCGTGAATCACGTCTATCTTATTTTCTTTGATAATAGTGGCGATTTGTCTGGCGCTGAAAATATCCAGTGCATTTCTGAGCGGTAACTCATGCCACTCAATCGGAAAATCAATTAATACCCGACATAACGAATTGTTTCGCCTGACAGCCAGATGAAGCTCGTGACCGCGTTCAATCAATGCGCGAGTTAAATCAATCACATGTTGTTCGCCACCGCCCAGCGTCTTCGCCGAAGAAATCTGAAGAATCTTCATGCGAATAATTATGCTTGACAGTTTTTGCTATTAACAGGTGTAATGAAAATTCATGCCCCTTCCGTTATTAAATCCAATCGTTATTTTCCGATCCTGACCAATGTTTCCATTACAAGAATTACCGCTCATTCTGCAAGCCTCAATCGCTTCAATTTTCGGATTAATCGTCGGCAGCTTTTTGAATGTCGTGATTTACCGTGTGCCGCGTGGCGAATCCATCGCTTTTCCGGCTTCGCATTGTGGGTCATGCGGAAAGCCCGTCAAACCGTATGACAACATTCCAGTGTTGAGTTATCTGATTCTCCGTGGTAGATGCAGGTTTTGTAAAGAAACTTATTCGTGGCGTTATCCGGCAGTCGAATTACTGGTTGGCTTATTATTTTTTGCGGTCGTTTACCAAAATGGACTGACGTGGTTGAGCATCGCCCAGGTAATTTTCATCGCAATTATCGTGGCACTGACGTTTATTGATGCCGAGCATTTTTTATTGCCGGATGTGATTACCTATCCCGCTTTGTTATTTGCGATTGTTTCAATTACCGCAATTTCTTTTTGGCTGTCCTGGAGCGCTCTCTCAGGGCTGACACTCCATAGCTGGCTTCCACCAGCAATAGGCGAATCAGATTTTCCTTACTGGTTTGGATTAGGAGCCATTGCTTTGGCTGTTCCAGCCCTTTGGGTTATTGATCGCATTGAGAATGTTTTGTTTGGAAAATATTTTGAATTTACTGAAGAAGAGGAAACTGAGGAAGACAAAGTACTAAATGAAAAATGGGAGAAGCAACGACAGCGAGTTATTTTCTTCACGATGATTTCAGGGGTGATTGCACAAATCATCTGGTGGTTTGCGGTCTGGAAAAGAATTCAACCAGCGACAATAGATGCGTCTTACGCTCTCTTGCAGTCTGTTATCGGTGCAATTATTGGTGGCGGGGTAGTCTGGGTACTGCGCGCCGCTTTTTTCTACCTTCGCGGGATTGAAGGAATGGGCTTGGGAGACATTAAACTCATGGCGGTGATTGGCGCCTTTTTCGGTTGGGACATCGCCCTGCTGGTTATTTTCTTTGGTACTTTACTTGGCTCAATTGTGGGCGGGATCGTGGCCTTACGCAGCAAAGAAGGCATGAAATTGCGTCTGCCCTTTGGAGTGCCATTGGGAATTTGTGCGATCCTGGCGATATTTTATGGGCATTCCGTCATTCAGTGGTATGTGCAAATGCTGCCATAGCCAGTAAATACAGCATTTTTAAGCGTGTTGATCGTGTTTTGCTCAATAAGCATACGGTTAATATTCAATTTTCCAGCCTTGCGTCATTGACAGGATTTTATTTTCAATGCTAGTCTGAGTCTGCATCATAAGCATCCCTTGTTAAGAGAATTAATTTATCAAACTTGAAGCTGTAAATCATAAAGCTTTTATTGTTTTAATCCACTAGAAATCTGTTGGCAGTAGTTGAATAGTGAAGACACAGTATTTTTTATTTACTGTTCTTTTTTTGCGCTAACTTATTTCAGTGCAGTAAAAGACACCCTTCCATATTGCGGTTGTTGATAACACTAATTTAATCAAACATTGCGGCTATCTTACTTTGCGATAGCTGACAGTACTCAATTTTTGCCGGGACTCAAGGTGGTCAGGGTTTCGTTGTTTAAGGTTTGAGCAGGGGATTAAGTTCTTTGCTCTTTAGGTCAGGGAGGAGATCGAATGAGTAGTGAAAGTCTATTCATATTATTCTGGATCGTGGTTTTAAGTTTATTTGCTTATTTTGGTTACCAGAGCGTTCGTAAAGGAACATTGAGCAGCACAGGAGTTTTGGCGCTTGGCTTACCGCTTTTTGCGCTGCTCTGTTTTATGTGTTTCAGGATGCATAGCGCTGAATCGTTGAGCACGAGCAGTAATGAAGCGGTCACGCCAGCTACAGCTTTAGCTGCACCAACCCTGGAGGCTAAGCTTTTTGATGGCAATGTTACGTTAAATGGAACGCTGCCCGATCAGGCTGCAAAAGATAAGATTCTGGCGCAGGCGAAGGAACTTTATGGAGCCGGAAAGTTTACTGACAATTTAAAGATCGGCGCCAGAACCGGATTCCCCAATACGAATTGGTTCCCCGCTGCCCTGGGGTTAATGCAATTTGGCAATAA
>JANMKB010000304.1:0-4837 GCA_031371805.1 Blastocatellia bacterium
ACTCTGGACTTTGAAGGCCATCACAGTCGCGGCGGCTCCGAGCAGGACAATCGAAATTCGCAGCAGCCGCTTCATCTGTGTGACGGTCAAATCCGGTTTCAGCAAACGATGACAGCAATTCCAGGCAAACATTGATCCGGCGGAAAGAATGGATGAACTAAAACTGGAAGTGACGGCGCCAATAATTGCGCCCAACCCAAGCAGCCCAACCAGCGGCGGAGTAATATATTGAAAAATCATGGGCAGTGTTTGTGAAGGTTGCGCCTGCAACTGCGCCAATAAATGTTCAGGCCATTGATAACTGACTGCTGCAATCCCCAATAATAATGGCGGCAAAGTGAACGCGATAGTTAAGACTCCGGCGAAGATGGAATGCTGTCGCGCACGTTTTGGAGACTGGCACGAAAGCACACGCTGAAAATAACAGTTCCACGGAATTCCGCCAAACACCAGCATCGCACTCACATCCCACCAGTTGATAATTGTTTGCGTCGTCCAGATTCCTCCCACGGCATGAAGCGGAGGAATGATGGCAGTTGCGTTTGGGTGCAGCGTCGCGTAACTTGACCACGCCGTCTCAAATCCACCGACCGCTGATAACATAAACGGAATGGCGACCAGCAATCCCAGCGCGACTAATCCAAGCTGAAAAACATCGGTGTAGGCGACCGACCACATCCCTCCGAGCATGGTGTAAGCAGTAATGACCAGCGCCGAAATGATAATCGCCATACTCAGCGAAAGCGTAGACATCACACTGATCGTAGAGCCAACCGCCACCAATAATTCCGCACTCCAAAACACTTCGCCAAGCATCGCCGGGATGAACAAAACCGCCGCCCATTTTTTTCCAAAGCGAGCCTCAAACGGGTCAATCAGCGTCGTAAATTCGTACTGCCGCATTGTTTTGGCAAAAAATATTCCACCCAGAATTAAGCTGATCCCAAAACATAATCCGCCTTGAATTCCCAGCGCGACACTGGATTTGTAAACGCCTTCCGCCGTGCCGAGCAAATATCCGCCATCCACCCACGTCGCCGTCATCGTCAGCGTAGCGATCCACAACGGCATTGAGCGCCCCGCCACAATTAAATCCTGCGCCGTGCCGTCCTTAACCTTGCGAGCCGCAAACCACCCGACGACAAGAAATGCCGTGTACATTGTAATAACAGCAGCTAAGGCCACAGTCGTAAACTTCCTTTTGAATTTTTAGAATCGGTTGTATAAATTGCTCAACGTCAGCGTGACATACTCTACCATCGCTTCTCTTCACAAGACAGTGAATGGTCGTCGAGCAAATCGCCAATAATAATGGATTGTACTTTGATTTTTACGTCCTGGCGTTGTAAGAGTTCAACCAGATCCATGGTTTTGGTTAAATTGGATGGCGCTATTTCACAAAGAGATTTCGCATAGCGTCCCAGCCAGATGTTGAGATCACTTTTGTCATTTAAATTAAGTTCATCATCTTCAAATCCCTCATTCCCTTTTAACTGTAAGTATGCACAACCTGAAGAAATCACATGCGCCAACTGCGCTCCCGCATCCTGTAACATTAGGAAGGATTTTTCCTGATCAGTTTTCATTATTGTTTCAGCGAATTGAAGTCGCATTTCAAATTTTTCATAATTGTCAGGCAGTTTAGAAAGCGCTATTTCGGCTTTGCTGAGAATTAATTTAATGGCTTCGGAATCTTTAGCAGGATAAGTTTGATGAAGTAAGCTAAGCAGATATTGAAATTGGTATTTAGGCGATGGTTGTAAATCAAGGAGCCGAATTGAAGTTGCGACATCTCCTCGCTGCACACTTTGATTGAGTGCAAACCATGAACTACTTGCCCTGGATTGTTTCTTTTCTTTCGGATCAGAACTGTTTTTTTCAAGAAATTTGTTAAAGATCGTCAGATCAGAATCATTTGTAATTTTTGCCTGAGCTTGATAGAGGAGTCCCTGCCTGTTCTCGAGAGAGGCCGCTGGAAGCAAAGCTAATAATTCGTTTAGCGAGGAGCTTTCTAATTTCCGCGCCTCACGGTAGCCGGGGTCTATTTGTTCTGCCAGTTTCTGTAAATTTGTAACCCTCTGTGCAATTGTACTTTGAGGATATAACTTCGCCAAGTCCAGCGCCTCTCGTAAATCATTCTTCACCTGTTGCAAGCGCTCTTCTGATAGTCCTTTTACTGTTTGCGGAATTCTTTGCGTAAGATATTGTTCCAGTAATTCGATTTGTTGCTGCGGCGGAATTAGCTCAAGATAGATTTTGTAAGTATTAGTTGGGGTATTTTTAACGTTCTCGCTGATGTTGTGTGCAATTGCCAATAACCGATGTAACGCCCAGGCAGCGGTTTCATCATCCAGAAGATTTTTGCGTTTGATTTTTTCAAGAATCAGCTTCGTAAGCTCGCGGCTCTTGTCCCGGCTTTTATAATAGACAATTCCAAGACTTGCGATTGTTTCGGCATCAACTACTCCTTTTGCGAGTTGCTCTCTGATCTGTCGCCCGGCGGATTCAGCGTCATGGCATTTAGCAACAAGCTCCAAAGTTTGATTGGGTACGTCTTCAACGTCTGTATTTTCATTTTTTGTTTGAATTGCCTGAAGAAAGACAGGTATAAGTTTTGAGTCTAATGCGCTGATTGTACCCAGCATTCCAGCACGTAATTCGGTAAGGCTTTCATCTGCTCCACGTTTGTTTTGTAGCTCAGCCTCAGAACTGAAAGCGAGTAAATCCTGAATGGCTTTTTGCAATAGTCTTCTTGCTTTGGTCTCGTTCGATGCCCAAAAAATTCTTACTAATTGTAATCGTAGGTGAATCCTGTTTTCCGGCATTTCAGCGAATCAATTTTCGCTTCCAATTCTGCTGCAATTTGTAATGATTGCGACTCTATTAATTTCCGTTTTTCTTCACTGAACAATAGCTCGGATTGATTACTTTGAGAAAAACCTGTCGTGAATAATAAGAGCAAAACTACAAACGAATATTGAATGGATGCGACTTGTTTTTTGAATTGAAGTGAATACATTTATTACCTGCTTTTTTGAGTCGTTTTGCGAGAATTCTCAGCAGGGACAAGGTTCAGAGCTGCGAGGATAGCAGGTATGAGGTTTGGGGGTAATTGAGAAAAGGTGCTGAAAGTATTGCAAAACTCCAACTCTCAGCACCATGGATATAAATTAATGCGAATCACGCGTCACATGCGTTCCACTCTTCCCCACCAGAAAATCCAAATCCGCGCCTTTGTCTGCACCCATCACATGATCAATGTAGAGCTTATAATAGCCACGGTCAGCGTGCGGTTTTTCGGGTATCCAGCCCTCGCGGCGTTTGGCCAATTCTTCGTCGGAAACGTCGAGATGCAAGCGTCTGGCTTCGACATCCATTTCGATAAAATCACCGTTTTGGACTAAGCCTAAAGTACCTCCGGCGGCGGTTTCCGGGGAGACGTGCAGGACGACTGTGCCGTAGGCTGAACCGCTCATACGGGCATAAGAAATTCTCACCAAATCGGTGATTCCTTTGCGCAGAATTTTTGGTGGCAGCGGCATGTTTCCGACCTCGGCCATGCCGGGATAGCCTTTCGGTCCGCAATTTTTCAGCACTAAAATACAGGTTTCGTCTACGTCAAGATTTTCGTCATCAATGCGGGCGTGGAAGTCTTCGATGTTTTCAAAGACTACGGCGCGCCCACGATGCTTGAGCAATTCGGGTGTTGCGGCGGAAGGTTTCAGGACGGCGCCATTCGGGCAAAGATTGCCGTGCAGCACTGCGATTCCGCCGTCGGGCTTGAAGGGATTTTCAAAGGGGAAAATTACTTTGCGGTTGAAGCATTCGGCATTGGCTACATTTTCGCCGATGGTTTTGCCATTCGCTGTCAGCGCGTCTTTATGAATCAAATCGCCAAGCTCACGAATGATAACAGGCAATCCGCCAGCATAATAAAAATCTTCCATCAGGTATTTTCCTGATGGCATGAGATTCAGCAAGCACGGAATTTCTTTGCCGAGCTTGTCCCAATCTTCCAGCGCAAAATCAATGCCCAAGCGTCCGGCAATGGCGAGCAAATGAATAACTGCATTCGTTGAGCCGCCAATTGCGCCGTTGACTCTGACAGCATTTTCAAAGGCTTCGCGGGTGAGGATTTTTGAGATCGTTAAATCTTCTTTCACCATTTCGACAATGCGGCGTCCGGCCTGATGCGCGAGCGCGTAGCGGCGTGAATCAGACGCGGGAATTGCGGCATTTGTTGGCAGCCCAATTCCTAACGCTTCGACCATTGAAGCCATCGTTGAGGCAGTTCCCATCGTCATACAATGTCCGGCAGATCGGCTCATGCATGCTTCCGCCGAAAAGAATTCTTCCTCAGTCATGCGACCGGCGCGCATTTCTTCGCTGAATTGCCAGACCGCCGTGCCGGAGCCAATATCAGTACCGCGATATTTTCCATTCAGCATCGGGCCGCCGCTCACAAAAATGGCAGGCACATCGCAACTCGCAGTCCCCATCAACAATGCTGGCGTAGTTTTATCGCAGCCGCCCAGCAGGACTACGCCGTCAAGCGGAAAAGCGCGGATGGATTCCTCGACATCCATGCTGGCGAGATTGCGAAACAGCATCGCGGTCGGACGCATCAAGGTTTCTCCGGTTGAAGTCACCGGAAATTCCAGCGGGAAGCCGCCCATTTCCCAGACGCCACGTTTGACGCGCTCAGCGATGTCGCGGAAATGTCCGTTGCACGGGGTTAATTCTGACCACGTATTGCAAATCCCGATGACCGGGCGACCATCAAAAACGTGATCAGGATAGCCCTGATTTTTCATCCAACTGCGATAAATAAATCCGG
>JANMKB010000311.1:0-14052 GCA_031371805.1 Blastocatellia bacterium
AGTTTTCACTGAATTACCAGCTAATATCTAAATTCGGGAAGCCAGCTTCTCCGAAGCGCGTAAGCTTACATGTCTTCCAGCCAAAACTGCAAGCCTTTCATCAGATTTCTACTATAAATTCACAAATTTTTTCAGTCAAGGAAAAGTACTGCAAAACAGTAATTTTTACTGTAAAGCAAAAATATAACCACTATTTCTTTTTAACAAACGCCGGATTAAAATTACTTTATCAGGAATTCTCCACGTCCAGCATCATCACGATAAGGGTTATCGGCCAGACCCGCCTGTTCACGCATGACGTGTCGGGGCAATAAATTCAGGCGTCTTCCGGTAATCAAACGCGAGCCTCGCTGATAAGTAAAATACGACCACGCCCAGTTAAATATGACGGCCACGCGATTGCGAAAACCAATCAGAAAAATTAAATGGATAAATAGCCAGGCCAGCCACGCGATAAAACCGCTCAGGTGAATTTTGCCCATTTCGGCAATCGCGGCCTTGCGCCCAATCGTCGCCATACTACCCTTATCGAAATAGCTGAATTGGTCATACGGCTCGTTTTTTAATCCGTGCTGAATATTATTCGCGGCACACCTGCCCATTTGCATAGCGACAGGACTGACGCCAGGCAACGGCTTTCCGTCCTTATGAGTAAAGCTGCTCATATCGCCGATTGCGAAAACATTTTTTTGGCCCGGTAACGTCAAATCAGGTTCCAAAATTACGCGACCGGCGCGGTCATGCGGAACTCCAAGTTTAGAGGTAAAAGCTGTTGCCTGTACGCCTGCGCCCCAAATCACAGTAGCCGCTTTGATTGTCTGCTCGCCTAAATGTGCCCCGTCTTCATCAATGCTGGTCACCAAAGTATTCACGCGTACATTCACGCCAAGTTTATTCAGTTGACGCATCGCGCTGGCGCTGAGATCAGGAGTAAAGCCGGGCAAAATTCGTGGCCCACCTTCCAGCAAAATAACACGTGTTTCCTGTGGATTGATGTTACGAAAATCGCACGCCAGCACAGTCCGCGCTAATTCCGAAATAGCACCTGCTAATTCGACGCCAGTTGGCCCGCCACCAACCACCACAAAAGTCAAAAGCTCCTGGCGTCGTTTTACATCAGCTTCTTTTTCCGCCATTTCAAAAGCCAGCAACACACGCCGCCTGATTTCTACGGCATCGTCCAAATCTTTCAATCCCGGCGCAAATTTCTCCCAATCTTCATGCCCGAAATAACTTGTGCGCCCACCAGTCGCCAAAATTAAATAGTCATAATTCAAACTACCATCGGCAAGTTGCACAACGCGCTGCTCGAAATTTACGCCGACAGCCTCCGCCAGCAACACCGTCACGTTTTTCTGCTTGCGCAAAATCGTGCGAATTGGTTCCGCAATATCAGCCGGAGACAAGCCAGCCATAGCGACTTGATAAAGCAATGGCTGAAACAAATGATGATTCGTGCGATCCACCAGCGTGACACGTACCGGAGCGCGCTTAAGTGCACGAGCTGTAGCCAGTCCGCCAAAGCCTCCACCAATAATGACGACGTGCGGAAGCGCATTGTTATTCTGATTATTCATAATTTCACCTCAAACTAATCACGTTTGGCAAAGCCCAAACGTTACAACCTTAATTCAGCTTACCTCCGTCAGCCTGGTTTTAGTTCGCGGAGTTGTGGAGAATTTGTGTGGTCTAAAAAATAGCCGCTTAAAATTGTTAGTGGTTGTCTGCGCAATTTCCTCAAAGCTCAGATTATGCAGGGCTGCAAGTTGTTTTGCCGTCTCTGTCACGAACGCAGGTTCATTACGTTTGCCGCGATATGGCACTGGCGCAAGATAAGGGCAATCGGTTTCGACTAAAATTTTATCCAATGGAACTGATTGCGCAACGGCTCGCAATTCACCGGCATTCTTAAACGTAATAACCCCGGAAAAAGAAATCGTGAAGCCCATTGCCAGCACTGCATCAGCCAGTTTCTGTGTCCCGGTAAAGCAATGAATGATTCCGCGCTCACCACCTTTGGCAAAATAACTTTCGCGCAAAATTTCCATCGTGTCGTCTTCAGCATCGCGGGTGTGAATAATCACTGGCAACTGCACCTGCAAGGCGAGTTCCAGTTGACGGCGAAAAACAGTTTGTTGCACTTCGCGTGGACTGTGATCGTAATAATAATCCAGTCCGATTTCGCCCCAGCCAATCACTTTTTCATGTTCCGCAAGCCGCAACAATTTCTGCGCCAAAGCATCATCGTATAAACTGGCTTCGTGCGGATGAAGGCCAACAGCGGCATAAATAAAATCGTGCTGTTCGGCTAAGGCGATGCCGACATCCAATGAACCCTGCGCGACATCGCTGCCGGCAATTTCCAAAAATAATTCGACGCCCTGCGCACGAGCACGAGCAATAACTTCGGCGCGATCTGCGGCAAAAGCTGGTGTATCCAAATGAACGTGTGAATCTATCAACATAACCTCAACAATTTCCTGATAGTTTTAGGGGAAGATCAAATTTGTTATGAGTCAGGAATTTACACGAGTTTACACGAATGAAGAAACTTGCGGATTATTTTTGCCCCTTGTGTAGCAGGCAGGAAAAGAATTTCTCATCATTTCTCATCCACGAAGAGACACGAAGAAGAAAAGAAACCTGTGTCGTTCAGGCTAATGCGGTTCATCTTGTTTATTGTCAAAAAATCTTTCCTCCCTTCGTGAACCTTCGTGTGGCTTTGTGGAAAAACATTTTCCTGGACTTTATAGTTGAAGTTAGCCGCGTGTTAATCTCTGAAATTCATGGCTAAAATATTTTTATGCGAATCGCTGCTTCTACATATTTAAATTCTGCTCCGCTGGTTCACAGTTTTACTGTTGGGATGCAGCGCAACTGCGTCATTTTTATTGGTGATGCTGCGCCCTCGCGGTGCGCTCAAATGCTGGCGAACGGACAATGTGACATCGCGTTAATTCCCGTGATCGAATATCTCCGCATCCCTGATTTACGCATCCTCCCCAATGTTGCCGTCGCCAGCAAAAATCGTATCGGCAGCGTTATCCTCGCGGCGCGTTGTCCGTTGGAAACAGTTCACCAGGTTGCGCTTGATTCTTCGTCCCGCACCTCACAAGCGCTCGTCAAAATTTTGTTCGCTAAGCGTTACCAGAATAATCCGATATTTTGTGAGCGAATGCCGGACGCAGCTTCCGGTTGCGCAAATATGTTTGCGGGTAGCGACGCCGCGCTGGTTATTGGTGATCCGGCTTTTCAGCTTAAGACAAATGCTGAAAAACTAGGCCTGAAAATTTATGATTTAGCGGAAGAGTGGCGTGCCTTAACCAGCCTGCCATTTGTGTTTGCAGTCTGGGCTGTGCGCGAAGATGCACTGGATAATTATCGGCGCGTGAAGTTGGATTTCAGGCTGGCAAAGCGTGAAGGCATTGAGCGCATTGCGCAGATCGCCGCGCATTATGCTGAACAACTGAAGATGCCTGCACCTGAATTAGTTTCTTACCTGCGCGAAAATGTGAACTTCGATTTGGACGAGGAAAATTTACAGGGACTGCGCGAGTATTTCAGGCTGGCCCAGGAATGCGGCTTGGTTGCACAGACACGACCATTGCGTTTTGTAGACGGATAAATTCCGCCAGTTTTTATCAGGCTGGCAGCAAGCCTTTGATTTCTCTGACCACGCGTTCGACTTCGGCCTGATCCGCCAGCGCAATCATAAAAAATTTATAGCCTTCGCTGATGCAAATTACGCCATTGGCAAAAAACCAGATGCCATTGAGCAGCGGGTTCGCGCCCAATATTAAACTCAGTGGCAATCCCGTCACGGTTGCGCCGGAAAATGCCGCACCGATCATTGTTGCCCCCGCCGCGACGCTGAAAGCTCCCAGCAAGGGCGCTCCCACGTACTTTGTCATGTTACGCTGAAATTCGAGGCTGCCGCGTTCGGCTTCAGCAATTTCGCCACTGGCTAATTTGGCTTCCTGATCTTTCAGGTAATCGTTATATTTTTCTGTCAGCTTTCGCAGGCCAACCACCGGAAGCGCACTATTGAAAAATAAATCGTTCACCATTCCCGCGCCAAGAATCGTTGCGCCCAGCGCAGGCAAAGCCGCACCGACGCGAATTCCGGCGATCATTGAAAATGTCACGACCGCAGTTTTGTCAGGATTTTCTTTGATCCAGGTACGCGCTTTATCAAAGCCTGAGATTGCCGCTTCAGTGGCTCTCGCGCTGCTGGCACTGAAGTTGTACGCCTGTTCAGCGCGTTTGTAATAATTTGCCGCGCTGCCAAAAACATCTTTCGCGGTGTCTTCGGCGGATTTAACGAAAGCGCCTGCGCCGGCATCTGTTGCTACTTGTTTGGCGGCCTGTGCGCCGGAGCGTAAAACTTCGCCAGCCTGTTCCGATGTCGCTTTGACTTTTTCCCTGACGCCAAACTGCTCATCAATTTTACCTGCCTGCTCTCGTGTATTGTTGACGGCATCGCCCACGACTTCTACACCTTTTCGCGCCGCTTCAGAGGCTGCCCTGACGCCTTCCTCAAGCTTATCTTTGAGTTTGAATTTTTCGTCGAGTTCCTGGGTTTTGCGACGTGCGGCATCAAGCAATTGATCAAATGCGGACATAGCTAAAATCTCCATGAGAAGGCAGACAGATTGTCTGCAACGATTCATTTACGTTTTACAAGCTAACGAAGTTCACGCTGATTTTCAATTGCGTTTTTTTACCGGCTGTTTCGGAGTCTGCCTGGTGGGCGGAAGATTGTTAAGCCAACTCTGTGTTTTCTTCGCTTCTTCAAGCTCGGCTTGCGACAATTCATCAACTTTTCTGAAGGCCGCTTTGGCCTCTAATTGCTGCCCTGATTTTTGCTGAGCGCGACCAAGCAAAAAATAGGCCTGGCGTAATTTTGGCTCAAATGTGACCGCAGTTTTTAATTCGATAATCGCCTCCGCCAGTTGTCCGAGCTGAAACATTACATTTCCCAGGGCAAAGTGTGCGGCCCCTGAATTGGGCTCAAACCTGATCGCCTGGCGAAAATAGGCAAGGGCTTTTTGATGGTTCTGCTTATAAGTGTAACAGGCTCCCAAACCATAGGCGATGTCATAATCTAACAGGCCAATGTGCTCGGCTTGCGAGTAATAATCAATCGCCTCGTCAAATCGTGACTGTTCGCGTTTTAATTCTCCGAGTGCTACTAAAATCTCCAGCGAGCGCGGATTGGCTTTGAGCGCGGCGAGATATTCGGTTTCCGCTTCGACGGGGTTTTCCTGCGCCTTGAATGATTCTGCCAGCAGTTGATGCACACGATCAGATTCAGGCGCGAGCGCGTAAAGTTGTTTGAATTCATTTTGTGCCAGCGCAGTGGCAATCAGGCTTAAATAATACAGCGCATCAATATTGTTTGGGTCAATTTTTAAGGCCTTTTGCAACTCGTCATAAGCCACCTGGAATTTACCCTGAGCCAGCACTGCCCGTGCGAAGAGAACTCTGGCTGCCGAATCGTTCAGATGCGTTTTGAGATAAGTCGCAGCCAGTGTAGCTGCTCGTTCGGGTTCACCACGATAGAGTGCTTTGGCCGATTCGTTGAGCGCAGGAGTTTGCGCCAAACCCGCAACAGGCAGGAGGAGAAATAAAATTTTCATCATTGAGAGACAAAGCGCACGGATGGTTCTTGCAGCAATTTTCTCTGCGCACCGCTGTCTTACTATTATGTCTCTGTAATGAAAATTTCTCATCGTTCTCGCACCTCAATCGCCCGCAAAAAATCCTGCATTTGTTCGTTGCGTTTGTTTTTTACTGCTTCAAATTTTTTCGCCTGCGCTGCTTCACGTTTGTCTTTTGTGCGGCTGTACAAAGTCAGTAAATTGAAGTTCGCCGTATAATTATCTGCATCAATTTTTAATGCCCGTAACAGCGATTGCTCAGCCTGGGCGTAATTTTTTTGCTGAATAAAACACTGTCCTAACTCCGCATATCCATCGGCATTTTCAGGCTTGAGCCGAAGCGCCAGGGCAAGTTCGCGGATCGCTTCATCAAGTTTATTTTCCTGTCGTGCCACACGCCCTAAATAAAAATGTGCTTCAGCAGCAGTGTCGGTTGATTTTACCGCTGCCAGCAATTCGCGGCGGGCAGATTCATAATCTCTGAGCTTGAAATAAACTGTACCCAGCAAAAATTTACCGCGCGTGTCATCAGGCTTCAGGCTGAGATATTTTTGCAAATATGGAATCGCCTCGCCAGGATCGTGACGATACATCGCCGCCACGCCCATAGCGTAATTGTAAGTCGCGTTGCCTGGTTCAAGCTCTAAAGCTTTGCCAAAGGCTGTGTGAGCTTCCGCACCCAGATTCAAATTCGCGCAAACCATCCCGAACGAAAAATGAAGCGCTGCATTGCGCGGTTCCAAATCACGCGCATGAGCCAAATATCCGAGCGCACCCTGAAAATCTTTTTGCTGATGTGCAACGCGTGCTAATTCAAGCAGCAACTTGACGGTTGGTTGTTCGTTGCCAGTTGCTTTCAATAAATATTCACGGGCTTTTTCTAACTGTCCTAACTTTTCATAAACCAGTCCGGCCCGATGAAAAATTTCTGGCGTAGCCCGCTGACTGGCAATCAAACTCTCACATAATTTCATCGCTACATCAGTGCGCTTTTTTGCCTCCAGCACAGGCCAGAGCGAAATTACATCGGCTTCACTAAACTCGGGATGATGAATTAATTTCGCCGCGTATTCATCACCTTTTGCGCGATTTTCCAAACCTACATAATTCGCACAGAGCAGCGCTGTGACCTGCGCACTTTGCTGAAAATCAGCCGGCAGCTTTGCCACCTGCAACAACGAGGTTTTATAATCTCCTAAAACCTGAAGCAATGCCGCGCATTGATAACGGGCTTCGATATGGCCGGGGTCATATTGCAAAATGCGCTGGTAAATTTGCCACGCCTTTTTCGGTGCATCCGCAAACTGCGCCGCGTTTTCCTGATAAAGTCGGCCTAAATTTAAATAAGCGCCCGTGAATTTGGGCGAACGGGTGACAGCTTTTTTGAAAGCCGTTTCAGCGGCAACTGCGTTTCCCTGCTGCGCTTCGATAATGCCCAGCAAATTATCAAAGCCTGGATCATTGGGATAAGTCTTTGTGGCTTGTACGATGACCTGACGTGCGCTGACAAAATTATTCTGTTGCATCAATTCCTGCACCTGCAAAATCAATTGCTCTTTGGCAGTTTGCGCAAATAAAGTCAGGGCCAGAAAAATGATGAGTAATAAGCAACGGAGCATAGCTGTATTGAAACGTGATTGAGATTATACTGTCAACTCAATCCCTGCTATGTTTTGCAGCAAAGGATATTGCATCATGATTTTCGGAACAGTACTGCGAGCCGTAGCGAGCGCTTTGGTGGCGCTGAAATTGCGCGGTAATGAAACTGACTCGCTACGGCTCGCAGTACTGTTCCGCTGGCTCCTGCTGCGTTTGCCAACAATATTAATTTTTTTGTTGCCGGTGATTACTCAGGCACAACAATCAACCGCACAGGTTGAAAAACTTTTCGCTTCCGGCGTCCAGGCTTTAAAGGATGGCAGGCTGGAAGAAGCCGAAAAAACTTTTCAGCAGGTGTTGCAGCAGAGCGGCAAAGCCCCGTTTGTTCATCACAATCTCGGCATCATCTATCAACAAAAAAATGAGCAGGAAAAAGCTGTCACACAATTTCGTGAGGCAATTCGCCTGCAACCCGATTTTGGCGAAGCTCGTTTGTTGATCGGACACAGCCTGCTGGCGCTGGGCAAAAATGCTGAGGCTGTGCGGGAGTTGGAACAGGCCGCCAAGCTGTTGCCCAAACAACCGCAGGCCAGAATACAATTGGCGAAAGCTTATGAACGAACCAATAACTGGTTTGGCGTAGTCGAGCAGTTGCGCGGATTGCGCGACCTGGAACCAGCCAGTGCGGAATATGCGTATCAACTGGGGAAGGCGTACAATCAGCTTTCAGAATGGAGCTATCAACAAATTATTCGTGTCAATTCCGGCGCGGCGCGGCTTTATCAAACGCTGGGACAAAATTATTTATTGCAGGGCAAGTACGAATTGGCAATTCTGGAATATCAGCGTGCCATCAACGCCGATCCTAAATTGCCGGAGCTTCATTTGGCGCTGGCGCTGATTTTTCTGGAGCAGAAAAAATTTGCGGCGGCACAAACAGAAATTGAACTGGAATTAAAGCTTGTGCCGGAAAGCAAAACCGCCCTCGCGGTAAAGCAAAAAATTCTGGCTGCGAAGGGATAATAAATGAAATATATTTTGCTCGCTGTCATTGCTCAATTTGCTTACGCGCAGGCGCAATCTGGAAATCCTGTGGTGACAAACCTTCCCCTTGATGCCACCGCTCGCATTACCTTTGAAACAGCAATGCGAACTCGTGATTACAAACAAGCCGAAACCATTTTGGTCAATGAAATCAATAAGAATCCGAACTCGCCCGACGCGGCAAAATTACTGGTGCAGGCGGCGGGAATATTTTTTCTCGACAATGATTTTATGAACGCAGCCATCGCGTACAAGAAAGCGGAAAAGATTGCACCGCTGGATGAACGCAACCGCTTTACCCTGGCGATGGCTTATCTCAAGCTCAAAAAGCCGGATTGGGCGGGGCCGGAACTGGCGAAGCTGGTAAAAGAGTTTCCGCAGAATGCTCTGTATTTATACTGGTCGGCGCGCCTTGATTACGACGCACAGAAATATTCTGAGGCAGTAGTAAAACTCACCAAAGTCGTGGCGCTTGATGCAACCATGATGCGGGCTTATGACAATCTCGGCTTGTGTTACGAGCATCTGAGCGATAACGATACCGCCAGCAAAAATTATCGCCGCGCAATTGAGTTGAATCGCCAGCAAACCAGTCCTTCACCCTGGCCGCAAGTAAATTTGGCGCTTGTTTTGCTGGGTAGAAATGAACTGGCTGCAGCGGAAACTTTATTGCGTGAAGCGCTTAATTACGATGCGAAATTACCGCAGGCACATTATCAGTTGGGAGTAGTTTTAGAAAAGCAGAACAAGTATCCCGAAGCCATTCAGTCATTAAATGAAGCAGTCAGAAGTGATCCCAACTATCCCGAACCGTATTACACACTGAGCCGCATTTATCAAAAACAGGGCGATAAAATTAATGCGCAAAAAGCACTTGCGACATTTCAAAAACTGAAGAAATGAGAGCGTTGGGAATGTCCGACAAGGCTGCCAGCTTGTCGGCTGGTTTACGGCAACACAGCTTTCATCGCAGACTACTTGTGTGTCATGGGTTCGACAAGCTGGCAGCCTTGTCGGACATTTTCAGCACAAATAAAAAAGCGCCATCCTCTGACTTGTCACCAGAAGATGGCGCTTTGATTTTGCAGTAAGAATTAAGCGTTAAAACTCAATTCTCGCTCCAAGCTGGACGGTGCGCGGAGCGCTGACGTCTCCTGTCCATCGTCCAAAGTTTGGACTGGCGATATTCGTATCAAACGGAAAGTTCCCGCTGATGTTAAATCCACCGGCATTGATCAGGTAATGCCAGTTCCACATATTGAAAAACTCAGCCCGAATCTGGAAATTAACTTTTTCTTTGATCCGCGTGTTCTTGATAATGGAAAAGTCCTGATTCTTGAATGTCGGTCCTCTGAAGTTCGTCACACGAGCGCCTGAACCCGTGTAGCCGAATTGATTGAAGGCCGATAACGGCTCAAACGCGGTGACATCAAAAAGCCGATTAGGGGTGGCGCTAGCATAGTTCGGATCGAACTTATTGATGTCCACCAGAAATGGGTTTTTGCCAGCAATAACGCCAGGGATGCAACCCTGTCGGAATTCACTGGGGATGTTGCATGTACCAGAACGGAAGAAATACGGCGTACCTTTCGATGCGCGGAAAATCGTGCTGGCCTGCCATCCTCCCAATACCACACTACCAATGCCGTTACTCATAAATCGCTTACCTTTGCCGAATGGCACTTCATAAACGAACGCCGCCGACAAAATTTGCGGCACGTCATCCGGTGCGACTGAGCGCGCGCGCCTGCGCTCAAAAGGTGAAATCACACCTTGCGAACCATTCCAAGTGCTGGCTCCACGTTGTGTGTTGTCTGCTGAGTCACTAATCAGCTTGGCTTTCGTATAAGAAACCAGCATGAAGAGGCCTTTGCTAAACCGCTTTTCAGCCTTGACCTGCAGCGAATGATAAATCGAGTTGCCTTGATTTTCGTTCAATCCAGTCAGTGAATCGCAGTATTGCGGGAAAGGAAGCAAGGCTTGTGCAACGGTCGGATTGCAACCTGTTATTTGCTGCGTCCAACCAGCATATGGGATTTTGACACCCGCGTGACTAACTTCTCCCGCCGCAAAATTTTCGAGGAGTTTTGGCCCCAACGCTTTAACTGTCGGGTCATTCGGATTCAGGACATTGAGCGGCTGCAGATTCGATGGCAATCGCGTCCCCTTGCTTCCAACGTAAGCCACACTGAGATTGATGCTATTGTATAATTCGCGCTCAATCGTCAGATTCCATTGTTGTGAGTAAGGCCGACGATTGGCGTCTGCCGGACGATATAGAATGCCCTGTCCGTTGCGGAAGTCATCCTTGATAAAAGGTGGTCTGGTGAAATTCTGCGGTAATCCGTCCTGCAAATAAAACGCTGGAACGATCCCGCTAAACCCACCTGTACTGAAACTTTGGTTAAGGTTGAAGCCGTCCAGCGACATGCCACCACCCCAGCCCGGATAAAATGCCTGGGCAAAGAAAATGCCATAGCCTGCGCGGACGACAGTTTTCTGATCCCAAGAATAAGCGATACCAAGCCGTGGCGCGAAACCTTTCTTCCAGGTTTTTTCCGGGAAGTCAGAGCCAAAGCTGGCTGAGCCGTAGCTTGTGCCCGCGAAAGCCAGGCGTCCCAGTCTGCCACCTGCACCAGAATTAGCGCCTTTAGGATCAAAGAATGAGAACCGGTTGAATTTCTCACGCATGGGCGTGAAAACATCCCAACGAATACCATAGTTGACTGTTAGCTTGGGAGTCATCTTCCACGTATCACCCGCGTGTACGACATAGGCGTTCTGGCGCGGATACCAGGCACTGACCGTGCGGAAATCAACGTTGGCATTGCTGACTGCGCCAAGTAAGAAACCAGCAATCGGATGTCCACTCGTGATAAACGGTAAGCTTGTCGTGTCACGTCCGAAGCCAAAACTACCTGATTCATTGCCGCCTGAACGAATGTTACCTCCGGCATTGCGCCACTCGCCACCAAACTTCAGTGTGTGATTACCGACAACCCAACTGAGGATATTATTCACCACCCAGGTTGGACGAGTCGTGATATTTCTGGCGTTGATACCAGAACTGTTACTGAGCTGTGTAAAGCCATCGGAAAAACCGAATTGCGGCAGGTACAGCTTACTCGCTACACCATTGATCTGCGGGAGCTTGCCAACCTGATCAAGGTTAATCGAACCATAACCTTCGTTACGATTTAAATAACCCATTGACAGATGGTGCGTGATTTTTGAGTTAAAGGTATGTTCCCAATTGAAACGCGGAATAGGTGAATTCTGCGGCGTTGTCGGGCTTTCTGTTGCGATCTCGCGGGGTAACGCGGAAGCAATATTGATGGCCGCAAACTGTCCCCAATAGGTGAAGTAGAAATGATCTGAATCACCAATGTAATGATCCACACGAGCCAGATAAACATTCGAGCCGTTGATAAGCGAATTCGGAACCGCACGCGGCAATACATAATTGTTGAGTTCGCCAGGGCGATTCGTCGCAGGTAAAAACTTCAAATACGCTGCCGCAATTGAATTGTTGATCCGGTTAGGACAAATAACGTTCAAGACGCCATTACAACTAACCTGATCACGCAAGAGCGGCTGATTTGTAGCCGAAGCCGGAAGAGCTTTATTGTATGCTGGATTATCTCGCGTCGTCGTGGGATCATAAACGGGAATCAATTTGCCGCTGGCATCTTTCCAATCCGTAAAATCCCCGATCCGCGCTTTGGTTGATGGAATGGTAAAAGTCGGAACCGTTGCGCCACCTGCCGCACGGAAGCCTTCCCAATTAAAATAGAAGAAAGTTTTATTTTTTCCTTCGCTGTTGTACAACCACGGAATCTTTACCTTACCACCAAAGTTTGCGCCAAAGTTATTTTGAATATTGAAGGGACGCTCAGATGCGTTCCATTGGCGCGCATTCAAAGCACGGTTGCGGTGATATTCAAAAGCTGCGCCGTGATATTGCGCTCCGCCTGATTTCGTCACCACCTGTAATTGTCCTCCGGTCGAAGCGCCATATTGCGGTTCATAACTGGAGGTCAGGACCTTAACTTCCTGCACCATATCCGGTGACATCTGGAAATCGCCCTGGAGCGAAACCATGCCGCTCTGGTTCATAAAGCCCTGCTGCATACTCACGCCATCCATCACTGCTTCGTCACCAGACTGTAATCCGCCATTAATACGGGCATCAAAGGCATTGCCGCTCGCTCCGGTCGAAACACCGGGTAAGAGCACAGCGAGTCCAATTGATGAACGCGGCGCACCACCAACGACAATCGGTAAAATATTGAGGGTTTCAGGTGCGACGCCACCCTGCACCGTCGCGTTTTCAAAGTTAATCGCCGAAATATCTCCGACGACAGTGACGGTTTGTTGTTGTGCGCCAACCTGAAGTTGAACGCTGGCCTGCGCAATCAAATTGATTGTCAGGATAATTCCCTTTTGTAAATATGATTGGAATCCTGTCTTGGAGACTTTTAAATCGTATGTGCCTGGTGTCAGGTTACGAAATGTGTAGTCGCCTCTTTCATTGGATGTAGCTTTGGCTTCAAAATTGGTAGCTGCATTGGTCAAAGTTAAATCTGCTCCCGGCACAATTGCCCCTGAGGGATCAGTCACTGTGCCGTTGAGCGTAGCATTAGAACTTTGCGCCTGTGCCGCAATGGCAAAGACCGCAAAGACCAAACAGACAACCAGAAATGATACAAAGCCTGGAACTCTTACTTGTGATAATTTCCTGGACATGGTTGCTCTCCTTGTAGTGTAGGTTGGTCAAAAATATGCAGGATTAAAGCGCTGAAACAAATACGTAACTTAGCTGGAGGTTTTACTTCCCATTGTGGAACGGAAACCTCTGACATAAGCAACATAACTGCTCTTACACTTATCCTGTATTAAATGTGGCGGAGAATTCCAACAAAGCGCAGCCTGTCTATTTTTTGGGGGATTGAATAATTATTCCTGTAATACCACAAAGTAAATTAATTATTCATTTGCAGGCTTTATTTTTATCCTGGGCGGTTACGTAACCGCTTGCTTGAGAATGTAAAGTATCCTCCCTGATTTTCTCTTTTGTCAAGCAACCAGGCGCAGACGAGAATTTCTGTGCCGCTACGATTTTTCCAAATAGTGCGTGGGCGATAACTCTCGTAAGCGTGTCGCCGCCTGTTCGGCAGTAATATCGCGTTGCGGCATCGCTAACATTTCATAACCAACCATAAATTTTTTCACTGTCGCCGAGCGTAACAACGGCGGGTAAAAATGTGCGTGGAGGTGAAATTCAGGATGCGGCTCACCATCGGTCGGGCGCTGATGAAAACCCATCGTGTATGGAAACGAAGTCAAAAATAAATTGTCGTAGCGAATGGCAATTTGCCGCAGGATGTCCGCGAGTCCCGTCCGCTCGGCGTCATTTAATTCATCCAGCCCGGTCACTTGTCGGCGGCTGATGAGCAGCGTTTCAAACGGCCAGATTGCCCAATACGGCACAACGATCACGAAATAATCATTCGCACACACAACCCGTTCTCCCTGCTCTAATTCAATTCTTAAATAATCGCCCAGCAGACTTGAGCCGTCTTGTTCGTAATATTCACCAAATCCGATTAGTTCTTTTTGCAGTTCGTTCGGCAGGTTTTCGTTAGCCCAGATTTGTCCATGTGGGTGCGGATTGCTGGCTCCCATCGTCTCACCACGATTTTCAAAAATCTGTACAGAGTTAATGTTTGGTAACCTGCCAAGCGCAATA
>JANMKB010000319.1:0-5190 GCA_031371805.1 Blastocatellia bacterium
ATCGAGTACTTGCTGTTGAATGCCTTTCAGACTAAGCGGCTGCGGTTGAGTGAGCGCGGCGTAATGCGGGCTGTTGGCACGAATCTGTGCCCGTACTTCTTGATATTCGGCGGCAATGCCGCGCAACTCTTTTTCGGCAGCGGCGGCTTGTTCGGGATTTGGTTTCCGGCTCAGCAACTGCATCCGTGCTTGTTCTTTGGCGTTCAGTTGTTTTTGCAGGTTGCGCTCGCGTTCCAGCAAGGCGGTGTCTACGCCCTGTCGAATATCAATTTTCGCTTCGGTCAGGATTTCGAGCAGGCTGCGCACTCGCGCGCGTTCGCTGGCTTGTAAAGCGATGCCGTCAAAACCTTGCCCCGGTTTTTGCTGATGGAGTTGCATCAATAGTTCGATATACAAGTTATACACAGGCTGCCGCGTGGCCAGGTAGGAAGCGCGCAGTTCAAGGCTGCTGATTTGCCCACGCAAGGATTCGATCAGGTCAAGCGCGGCTTCGATGTTGGTGCGCGCTTCCGGCAAATTGCCGCGCGCTCGCTCAATTCTGGCCAGTCCATACAACGCATTCGATTCGCCGGTGCGATTGCCAAGCAAACGAAACATGGCGAGCGCCTGCTGTTGCTGCTGGAGCGCATTAGGCAAGTCGCCCGCCGCTTCCGACATAAAGCCAAGCTCGCTCAGGGAATTTGCTTCGCCGTTGCGAAAGCCGAGCGTGCGCCACAATGCCAGCGCCTGCTGCTGAAAATTCAGTGCCTTCGGTTTTTCGCCTTGCCCCCACTGCAATGTACTGAGACTGGTCAGCGCGGTCGCTTCGCCATAACGATCCGCGACGGCGCGAAAGAGCGTCAAAGCTTGCTGCTGCGAACTCAGCGCCTGCGCCGGATTGCCCAGATAATAATTCGCCGCGCCCACATACAGCAGCGCGTAGGCTTCGGCATTCTGATCTTTTACCGCACGAAACAGCGGCAGTGCCTGCTCAAAATAATCCAGCGCCTTCTGCTGTTCTCCGACGCTGAAATAAAAGCCGCCGATAAAATTCAGCATGTAGGCTTCGCTGTTGCGATCATTCAAGGCACGAAACAACGGCAACGCCTGTTCGTAAAACTCCAACGCCTTTTGCTTTTCATCAAGCAGATTGTAGACATACGCAATGCCGAAAATGATTGTCGCTTCCAGACTCTTGTCGCCCGCCGCACGTACCAGCAGCAGCGATTGGTTCAGGTACTGAATTGCCTTCTGCTTTTCCGCCAGCGTCAAATCTGCATCGCCAATGTTGGTGATGGAAACTGTTTCGCCCGCGCGTCCGCCGGAAGCACGATAAAGTTGCAACGCAGCTTGCAACCGCTCTGAGGCTTGTGTTGGTTGATTGAGGTCTTCGTGAATTTTCGTAATGCCGACCAGCAGCACGGCTTCCAGGCGACGATTGCGCAGCGCGCGCACCAGCGGCAAAGCGCCCGCCAAATAATCCAATGCCTTTTGCTTGCTGCCCATTACGGTGTACAGAAACGACATGTTTTGGAACAGTCCATCCCAACCTTGCCCCGACGCGCTTTGAAAGAGCGCGAGCGATTGGCGGTAATAATCGTGCGCAGTTTGCTGGTCGCCTGTCGCATCAAAGGTTTTGCCTAATCCGTGCAATAACACCGCTTCATCAAAATGGTTGCCCAAGCTGCGGCGAATTTGCAGCGCAGCAGCGTATTTTTCGCGCGCGCTTTGCCAGGCTGATGGGGTGTTTTGCACGGCAAGCTTTTCGGCAGCGAGGAAGAGTTGATCCGCCTGGATGCGTTCGTTATCGGCAGCGGTCGCCGCGCGCAATTCTTCCACGCGCACATCGTATTTGCCCATTGCCTCGTGCGCACGAACTTGCAGGCGATAATTGCCTGCGGTTGCAGCAAGCCAGGAAAGAGAAACAAATCCGTTTCGTTGGGGATTATCGGCTTGGGCGAGCGACTTGCCCTCAGCAGTTAACAATAAAACTTCGACGGAAACCTCTTGCGGCTCGACAATGATGCGCAGGAATTGATTGGCAGCCAGAGTGATTTGATACGTGTGAAGGGACGCGCCGGAAAATTCTCGTGTCACGGTTTTGCCGAGTTCAAGCGAGCGCACGTCTTCACTTTGCGCGATGACACGAAGCGGGAAAAACAAGCCTGCCACAACAAACCAATAAATTGTCAGTGAGCGTCGCATCTGCATACTTTGGTAAGAGAAAAGTGAATTCTTAGCCTGCCCACCCAACGCCGAAGACAAGCATAATCTTTTTTGGCAAACGCATCAAAGCCCTGCCCACTTTCAAAACGTTGTAAGTCGCCTTATTGTCCCAGCCCAACACGCCGCACCAAATCCGCAAAGCGCGGATCAGAACGTAGGGGATTCATCAGGGCCGTAGCCTGCAACCAGCCCATCCATTCGCATTGATCTTCACGCGCCTTTTCCAGATACGCAAAAGCCTGATCTTTATCACCGAGTCCGACATACACCAGCGCGACAGAAAATGGCGAGACATATTGCTGCAAATCTTCTTTGTCGAGCAGGTGGCCGCGATTCTCAACCAGCACCAGTAACAGATCAAAGACTTTTGGTGTAAGCGGCACGGGATGATTTTCGCGCCATAACACACGTTCATCCGCATCTACGCGAAAGGGCCAAATTCGTATAAGTGGTTATTGGTTAGGGGCATAAACATCCTTTAGAGTTTTCCTGTAACTCTTTTGGCGTTCTTTTGCCAGTTCTTAAGGACGCCAGTTGCAGGCTTCGGTTAACTTTTCGTTCGTGCCTGAGAAACGCTTTTCTCAAGCGCCAGAGCAGAACAGACAAGGAGCAACCATGAGCCGGCCTCGGACTAAATCTGTTGCCTTCCGCCAAAGCTCAGGATAATGGAGCGCTGCCTAATCACGAATCTGATCACTGCCAGCGAGTCAGCCTCAGAAGCTTGAAAGGGCGTTACACTGACTCGGCAACTACTACTGTATTGCCGGGAGGATTCGCCCCCGCCGCGTGTGTGGGCATCGTAACCTTTGATGGGCGCGGCCAATTAACCGCGACCGAAACGCACAGCTTCAACGGCTTCATCGTCCCGGAGGCGCATTACACCGGCACGTACACGATGAATGAAGACGGGACTGGTATTATGACCATCAAATCACTCGAACAGGGGTTCGAGTTCAAACAAAAATTTGTGCTGAACGAAACCACCCAGGAAATCACCTACATCGTGATCGAAGACGGCGAAGTCTCGACCAGCACGATGAAGAAAATGTAACTTGCGACAGTCCGATAAACTTCAGTTTGTCGTTTTTTTGTCGAGGTGATGCTGACGGAAAATTCAACAAACTGAAGTTTATCGGTCATTCAAAATCCATCCGCTATTCGATCCTTGTCTTTTTTCCGTAAGACAATTCCGCACCGCCTGTAAGCAGAAAATCCGTTCCGGTCGAGAACGTAGCTTCTGCCGCCAGGTACAAACACATTTTGCCAGCCTCTTCGATGGTTCCCATGCGACCGAGCAATTGTGCCTGTTCTCCCGCTTTGCGCGTCTGCGCCGGATCATCTGAGTCGTCAATCGCTTCCTGCCACAGCGGCGTATAAATATTGCCGGGAGAGACACTGTTGACGCGTACACCGAACGCCGCTTCGTCTACGGCTAAGGCTTTCGTGAACGCTGTAATGCCGCCCTTCGTCGCCGCGTAGGTTGTCGCGTAAAGCTGTCCCATTGATCCGGTCAGACTGGACATATTGATAATATTCCCGCGTGTCTGGCGAATATGTGGCAGAGCGAATTTACAGGCTGCAAACATGCTGACCAGATTCAGCTCAAGGATGTCCCGAAAGTCCTGCGCTGAAAAATCATCAATTGATTTATGCGGTGGATGCCATCCGGCGTTATTAATCAGACAATCAATCCGCCCAAATTTTTCAACTGTCGCTGTGATGAGATTTTCCACTTCCTCAACTTTGGAAACATCGCACTTAATGAAATGCGCTTCGCCTTTGTTGAGCGCATTCATTTCGGCTTCAAGTTCTCGCCCCTGTGCTTCATTACGAGCGCAAAAAACTACTGCGGCTCCGGCTTCGACGAAGACGCGCACGCAGCCTTCGCCAATGCCTTTTGTGCCGCCGGTGATGATAGTGATTTTATTTTCGTAGCGCATATTTTTGTTGAACGTAGTGGGTGAATGAAGGGATGGGGCGAGGGGGTGAATGTGAGAAGGGGCGATTTGCTGCCAATGTGAAAAGCTGATTTACAAATCGCCGTTTCGCCCTATCTCCCTTTCTCCCCGTCACTTTTAATAACTCGTCTTCACTCCAAGATTTTGAATCAGGAAAGCATAAATATCCGCTGTGCTTTCCAAGGCTTTCGCGGTATTGCTGGCGCCATGTCCTGATTTGGTATCAATGCGAATCAGCAAGGGATTTGCCGTACTCGCCGCCGCTTTTTCCTGCAACGTCGCGGCGTATTTGAACGAATGCGCCGGGACTACGCGATCATCGTGATCCGCTGTCGTAATCAATGTCGCCGGATATTTCACACCTTCTTTAATGTTGTGCAGCGGCGAATACGCACGCAGCGCTTTGAATTCTTCCGCGTTATCTGAAGAACCATAGTCCGCAATCCAGTTCCAGCCAATCGTGAATTTATGGAAGCGCAGCATGTCCATTACGCCGACTTGTGGAATGGCAACATGGAATAATTCAGGACGTTGATTCATCACTGCGCCAACCAGCAATCCACCATTCGATCCGCCCTGCAACGCGAGTTTCTCACTCGAAGTATATTTACTCGCAATCAACCATTCCGCTGCCGCGATGAAGTCATCAAACACATTTTGCTTTTTGAGTTTTGTTCCCGCTTCGTGCCATTTTTCGCCGTACTCCGCACCGCCGCGAATGTTGGCTGAAGCATACACAAAGCCCTGTTCCAGCAGCGCAATCCGCAAGGGGCTAAACGTTGGCGCAGTCGTGATATTGAATCCGCCGTAGCCGTACAGCAACGTCGGATTTGTGCCATCCAGCTTCAAACCTTTTTTGTATACCAGAAACATCGGAATTTTTGTACCGTCTTTGCTCGGATAAAAAACCTGTTTTGTTTCGTAATCATCCGCCTTGAATCCGGCAATTTCAATCGTGCGAAAGACTGAAGATTTTTTCGTCGCAATGTCGTAACGAAAAGTCGTAGGCGGATAATTCATGGACGTA
>JANMKB010000345.1:0-4673 GCA_031371805.1 Blastocatellia bacterium
GGGAGCTTTGCGCAGCAGGGCATGGGCGTTTTGGCGATCAAGCGGGAAATTTCGGAACTGGAAGAACAGCAGTTAATTCTTTCCGACGAAATCCAAAAGCTGGAAAATTTGCAGGCAGCAAGCGGTGAGCAAATTTCTCAGACAACCATAACCAGAAATTCCCTTGACCAGCAAACGCGCCAACTGGAAAAAGACCTGGCAGTGCAGCGGGGTCAAAAACAACAAGCTGAACGCGAGCTTGAACGGGCACAATCACACCTGCGTGTTGTTGAAAAGGAGTCGCTCCACGTCTCCGGGGAATTAATCGAAGCCAGCAACAAGCTCTCCCACGCGGAAGATGAACTACGGGACGCGGAGCAAGCCTTAAGCGCGGCGGAACAGGTAACACAAACAGCCCAGGCTAAAGTCGCTGCCGCCCGTCAGGCGTCGCTGGAAAGAGCACAGGAACTCTCACGTCGGCGTGCCGACTTCGCCGCTAACTCGGAGCGTAGAAAAGGTTTACTGAGCGCCATCAGGAGGCTGGAAAACGAGGCAACTGATATTTCTGATCGTCTTTCACGCTCGCAACTTGAGGCACTTGAGGCCGAAGAAAAAACAATTTCTTTACAGGAAAGTCTGGCGACAAGCGCGGCGGAAGCACTTACCCTGAATGAACAAATCAAAGCGCAAATAGCGCAGGTAGATCAGACCAGCCAGCAATTAATCGCAGCACGGGAACGATTAACGGCACTGGAAAATGAATTGCATACCCTGCGTGAGACCCAGGCAAACCTCCGCGAACAACGAACAGAAATTGATATTTCACGGACTCGCCGCTTAGCGAACACTGAACACCTCGCGGCGAACTGTTATGAGGAACTGGGTGAAACAATTGACGAACTCAGCATTAAGTTTTCGCAGTCAGAAGCGAATTTTATTGTCCCCGACCCTCTGCCTGAAGAAATCGAAGAAAACGAAAATGATGAGACGTTAGCCCCTGCTCCGATTAGTATTTATCATCTGCCACCCGATTTTGAGCTTGAGGCTGGCAAAATTCGCCTGACCGAATTGAAAAATAAGATCGAAAACTTAGGGCCGGTCAACCTCCTGGCGCTGGAAGAATTGGGCGAACACGAAGAACGCCTGTTATTTTTGCTGCAACAAAAAGCTGATATTGATGAGGCCGTAGCGGATACGCAAGCGGCCATCACCGAAATCAAGCATCGTTCGCGGGCCCGCTTTGTTCAGGCCTTTCACGAAATTAATAAAAATTTTGGCGAAATGTTTCTGGAGCTTTTCGGCGGTGGTCATGGCGAAATGCGTCTGATTGACGAAACAGATGTTTTGGAAAGCGGGATTGATATTATCGCGCAACCGCCAGGCAAAAGATTACAAAGCGTCCTGTTGCTTTCCGGCGGTGAAAAGGCGATGGCGGCGCTGGCGCTCGTGATGGGAATTTTCAAGTACCGCCCTTCCCCGTTCTGCCTGCTGGATGAAGTTGATGCGCCGCTTGACGATGTGAACATTGGTCGGTTTGCCGATAAGATTTTAGAGATGAGTCAGCAGACGCAATTTATGGTCATCACGCACAGCAAACGCACGATGGAAGCGGCCAAAACTTTATACGGTGTCACGATGCAGGACCCTGGCGTTTCCAAGCTGATCTCAGTCCGCCTGACATAAGCTGACTGCCAGGGACAGTACCGCGAGCCGGGTACCTCAGAGTCAGCCAGGAATTTAGTGTGAATGAGGCTTGACAGTTTTTGCGCAGAATCAGATAATCACGCCCATTGCTGGGAGGTCGTCTAAAGGTAAGACAACGGACTCTGAATCCGTTTATCGGGGTTCGAATCCCTGCCTCCCAGCCACTTCTTACTTTTCACTCCACCTCCTTCAATTCACGATAGAGCGCTTCTTTCGCTTCTTCGGGCAACTCATTCCACTCATCATCAATAATTATTAAACTGTCAAATTGCTTTCTCGATAATAAGTTAATACAGGTAAGCAAGCAGGAACGATCAAGCCTCGCATTAATAAGACTCGCACCAACAAGAATCGCACGATCAAGCCTCGCATTAACAAGAATCGCACCATCAAGCCTCGCATTAACAAGACTCGCATTAACAAGAATCGCACCATCAAGCCTCGCAAATTGAGTAAATGTATATTCAGGTCGCCCCTCGGTGCCATTTATCCTTGCGATACTTCGTCGAAAGCCATCATTAAAAATGTCAATACTACCTGATGGAAGAAAAAGAACAAATTCGTTATCGGACTCTTGTGTAATGGTTGACTGATAAAGCTTTGCCTGCTTACTTTTTTGAATGACAAGGCGTGGGTCATAGTTTTTTCGCCCCGCTAATTGCGCATGCACAACGGCACAAAGCTGGCACAGGGCTTCGCCCAAATGGGCATCCATGGCATTAGGTGTTTCCGGCACTGTTTCCACATTGATTTTTTTTAGCTCAATCGGGAGCGCATGCCGAATTAATTCATTCACATACGGAGCCGAAAAATCACCCTGCACCTGCCCATATTTATCTTTCTCAATTTTTGGTCGCAGGTGTGCGCCTTCAACCCACCATTGCCACAAATCCGCCAGGCCATCACGAACGCGATTCCATTGATTTTCATTTAATTGCGGCGTCACGATCCCGGCTTCCGTTTTGTTCTCATCAATCCGCTTAATTTCCCACACCAGCAAAGCCCACAGATAATTGTAAACTTCCGGTTTGACCCATTGCGGCGCGAGCAATTCTGATAGTTTCCGCGACAACGTGTAGCGCGGATCAGTTGGAACGAAATCCTGCCAGCCTTTTTCCTGTGGCGTGACAGGACGTGCATCCAGGCCGTAATTTTTCAGCGCCTCAACAATCGCTTCGGCAAACAAATATTCCCGAAATGATTTATGCGCAAATTCACAGCCCAGATGCGAATAGCCACCTTTGAAATAAAAGCTGATGAGCAAATCTGACAGAACACGCTCTTTGGTCAGTCTGCTCACCGTTTCGTCCAAATCGTCGTGCCGCAGCCGGAGCCGTAATTCTTCGTGCGGAATTTGATCCTGCCCCAGAATGGTCATGGCGGCGGCGGTCTGATGTAAAAGGGAGCGCAGGTTATTCCCCAGAATTCTGGCCTGCTCGCCAATCTCATCATTCGTATCGCTGGCATCGTGCGCCTTCGCGCCTTTGGCACAGGTCAGATTGATAAGCTGGCGATGCAGTGAAGCATGATCTGACAATAAATCTTGAGGGTTCACCTCCGGTTCAGAAATCAACCGAATGACCATAAACGCGAGCAGGGGCGAACCCAGCACATCCGCCCGATCTGACGTTCGCTCACGGTGGTTTTCGTGGCTGGCAGCAAAATCATTCGTGTATTGCGCCAATAATTCACTGAACGATTCCGGTTGCGGCACAGCCCAGTTGTCGCCATCCGCAATCGTTAACGGTTGCTGTTCGACGGCCTGAGAAATTTGCTGGAAATATTTTTCCAACTCGGTCGGCGTCATGGGAAGCATTGTCAGAATCGGCGTGTGATCGCGCAGGAAGCGGCTGTCGTTAGAATTTATTTCCGCCGCCGGACGCCCGGTAATCACAATGCGTACCAGCGGCGAGCCATCATTTTTCCCGACAAATTTTTCTTTCAATTGTTCCAGCATTTTATTTACGCGCTGCTGAAACGAACTTTCAACCGAAAGGCTGATCTCATCCCAACCATCAAGAAGCAAAACATATTTGGCAATTTTCCCGTCCGCGAGATTGGCGCGTTCTTTAAAAATCTCCCCGTCCAATAAAATATTGTCAGGCTTGTCCAGGCCACCGTCAGGCGAACGCGCTTCATCGGTGAGCCGAAGCGCATCGGCAATTGCTTCGATAATATCCTGATCCAGCCGCAAATCTTTCAGGCGCACACGAATCGGGTGAAGTCCTTTTTCCAGTAATTCCACACACAATCGAATCGTGAACGAAGACTTCCCCGCTCCGGCTGTGCCTTGTATGACAATCGCCTCTTTGAAATTAGGGTTAAGGATATATTGCATCACCGTCGTCAGCAGATTGTGACGCCCACCGTTTTTTTCTGCTTCGACAAACGGATCAATTTTTTCCTGCTCGCTTTCAAATTGCAGATGGCGACGATCTGTTTTTTTGGCGATTTGCTGCCACGTTAATTTTCCGCATTCGGTGTCAATGTAAACGTGTTGCAGGGCGAAGGGAGATTTACGCAACACCGGCTCCTGCTCGTATTGCCAGCGTTGATATTGCGCGTGTTCGGATAAAGCTTTTTTGGCGCGACGTGCCTCCGCGCTGGGCAATTGAGTGTATTCCATGAACGGCGCAAATTTTTCTTTTGATTTGCCATTGGTCAAAAGTTTGTCCAGCGTGCGCGGGAACTCGGCATCAATTACGTCTTTGAGTTTGATAATTTCAGCCTCCACATAACCAAGCGAGTGGGCGGCGACTTCAAAATGTAAATCAGCGCGGCGGACAAATTCGTGCGAGAGCGGATTTTTTAAATCGAACGTCCCCATATCCACTTCTTCGCAGGGTTCCAGCGCTGCGAATTTTTCGCGCAAGTCGCTGACTGTTTGTTTTGGATCATGCGGGCCGCCAACTTTTTTGATAGCGGCTTCGAGAGCTTTTTGATAAACCGTCCGCCCGTCGTCGTCTACGGCAATCAGTTCGTCGCCTTCG
>JANMKB010000505.1:0-6012 GCA_031371805.1 Blastocatellia bacterium
TCGTCGGTCAAATCGTGGTGGGAACGATTGTTCCCGTTTCCCGTAACCGCTCCAGCCTGGAAATACGCGTCGGCTTTTGCCCTCCTGGTTTTAGCCGTAAGTGGGATTTGGTTGCTTTCCCGTCCAGCTAAGCAACCAGGCGAGCAAATGGTTAAGCAGCCAACTCCAAATCCTTCAGCCACGGCAATCTCGACAGCGACTCCAACCAATATCATCGGAACTCACAGGCGGACAGTAGATTTATCGTCCGGGCAGGAAATGTCCATCAGGTCAAAGCCGCAAATCATCAACGTCACGCCGGAAGATGGCGAAGTACAATTGAAGCTCCACCTTGATAACGATCAATATGCGAATTATCAGGCGACATTGCTTGATGATGATGACGAGAATGAGGGGACCAATACCAAAAAATTGTCGCAGCAATTCAACCCACAGGGCGAGAAAGTAAAATACCTGATAATCAATTTACCTGTTACAGAACTCCCGCATAAAAACTATCGCCTCAAACTCCAGGGGCTGACCTCAGATGGAAAATGGGAAAATGCCGAGACCACTCATTTCCAAATCATCCACAAATAATTGAGGCCTGTGTAAATGCCAGTAAGCACATATTAAGTCGCAGCGCGTTTGGAGTGCTGCGGCTTGGCGCAGCTTTGCGTTTGTCTGGGTTGCTGCGGGACAACCTTGAAGTTCCATTAGCGAAAGCAAAAGCGGTGTCAAGCCACCGCACTCCAAATGCTCCGCTCTTCGATTAATTATCTGACCGATTAAAATATCTCAAAATTTCTTGAAACGTTTTGTAACTTTTGACCATATAAAAGTGAAAGAGGAAAAAATGATCAAGTTCGAAAGATAATTCTTTTGCTCTGCCAGCCGAAGGATATTATGACCATCTTTCACCGCGACAAATACTCCAAATATCGGGCCTCGTCTGACCGCGAAAGTGTCCCGAAAAGGTCGCAAAAAGAGCTGGCGCTTCTCCACTAAGAGCGTCAGCTTTTTTGCTTCTGAACTCTGGTTGGGAAAGCGAATGATTATTGTTTCTCTTTGGTTCGGTGTCGGTAGGGTGAAAAACTTGCGAGTTGTCGGGTAGCGCGATTTAACCAGCCAAACATCAGTCAATCTGCGCCACCTCAGCCAGCAACCGCGAGATTTACCAGCGTCAGCGTCCTCAGCCATTAATTCATCGGAAATTAACACGCCAGATATTGCGACAGGATTAACAATGCACCTTATCTGATTTACCTGCTTGACCGCAGTTTAAGGCAAAGGCTATTATCACCTTCCCCGAATCTCGTAACAGAGTTAGGCCTTTGTCATTATGACTGCACCATTAAGTCCACTTCCACAAGAATTCTCCGAACGATTACGCGATCAGTTGCGCCGGCTGCTGGTACATTTTGAAGAGATGCGGGCCGCCGCGCCGCCAACGCCCGGCTCATGGTTGCCGCCGATTGATTTATTTGAGCTGAACGATGTCGTGATTGTACGCCTTGAATTACCCGGAGTTACCGCGGCCAGTATTCGCCTGGCTGTGATAGATGGGGCGCTGAAAATTGAAGGGGCCAAAGAGACCCTGAATCCTGCCAATCATGCTGACGAACAGGAGCGGCCTTTACGTTATTTATGCCTCGAGCGCACGTCAGGAACTTTTACGCGCAAAGTTCCCTTGAAATGGACCATCAACTGGGCTGGGATTGCCGCCCGATTAAATAACGGAATCCTTGAAATCCGCCTGCCCAAAGCCCAGGAGACAGGCAAAGAATTAATTATCCCCATTACTGATGACAGTGACTAATAAGCGGTAAGCGGTGAGTAACAGCTATTAATTTAACTTTCACTCATCATTTAGCCGACTGTCAGCCACTGACCACGAGCTACATAAATTTATGTCCACGATAGATCAACAAGAAGAAAAAAAAATAGCTGATATTTCCGAAGATCAAATTAAAATTCCTGATGTTTTGCCGATCCTGCCCCTGCGCGACATTGTGATTTTTCCGTTTATGATTGTGCCGCTGTTCGTCAGTCGTGAGCGTTCGATCAAAGCCGTAGATCAGGCGCTGGCTGAAAATCGCATGATTATGCTGGTGGCGCAAAAAGATATTGGCAAAGAAGAGCCAGGCGCCAACGATATTTATGCGGTGGGAACTGCCGCAATTATTATGCGCATGCTCAAGCTGCCTGATGGTCGCATCAGAATTCTGGTGCAGGGGCTTTCGCGCGGGCGCATTACTCAGGTCGAAGATACAAACGGATTTTTACAGGCGCGGATCGAAGCCCTGCAGGAACCGGAATCAGATACCGGATTGGAAATGGAAGCGTTGATGCGTAACGTGCGCGGCTCGCTGGAAAAATCCGTGCAACTGGGTAAAAACGTTTCACCTGAAGTCATGGCGATTGCGGCAAATCTGGATGATCCAGGCAGACTGGCTGATCTGGCAGCTTCAAATTTGGAATTGAAAGTTGAAGATGCTCAATCGGTAATTGAGTCGTTGGAAATTTCACCGCGCCTGCGCCGTGTGAATGAATTGCTGGCGAAAGAAATCGAAGTCTTAACCGTGCAGGCCGAAATCAACACTCAGGCCAAAGGTGAAATTGATCGTTCACAACGCGAGTTTTATTTGCGGCAACAACTCAAGGCGATTCAGTCCGAGCTTGGCGAAGGCAACGAATTAGCCGAAGACATCACGCAATACCGTGAAAAAATGGGCAAGGCAAAAATTCCCAAGCCTGTTGAAGAAGAAGTCGAACGCCAACTGAAAAAACTGGAACGCATGCACCCGGACGCGGCGGAAACGGCGACGTTGCGCAACTGGCTCGACATCATGGTGGCGCTGCCCTGGTCGAAACATTCCAAAGAAAATCTCGACTTGAAAAAAGCCGAAGAAATTCTGGATCAGGATCATTACGGTCTGGAAAAAGTTAAAGAGCGCATCATCGAAGCGCTCGCAGTGCGCAAGATCAAGGAAAAAGCCAAAGGCAATATTTTGTGTCTGGTCGGGCCGCCGGGCGTTGGTAAAACTTCGCTGGGACGTTCCATTGCCAAAGCCGTAAATCGCAAATTCGTGCGCCTGAGTTTGGGCGGCGTGCATGACGAAGCCGAAATTCGCGGTCATCGGCGCACTTATGTCGGTGCGATGCCGGGACGCCTGATTCAATCCATTCAACAGGCGGGGACGAATAATCCGCTGATTATGCTGGATGAAATTGATAAGGTCAGTTCGGATTTTCGCGGCGATCCGTCTTCGGCTTTGCTTGAAGTCCTCGACCCTGAACAGAATTTTTCGTTCCGCGATAATTACCTGGGCGTCCCGTTTGATTTGTCGAATGTAATGTTCATGACGACCGCCAATATGCTGGATACAATTCAGTCAGCCTTGCGCGACCGCATGGAAATCATTCGTTTGTCGGGTTACACCGAAGAAGAAAAACTGCAAATTGCGCGGCGTCATTTGTTGCCCAAACAGATGGACGAAAACGGTATTAGCAGTAAAGTGCTGGAGATTTCCGACTCTGCGTTGCGGGAAGCAATCGTCAAATACACACGTGAATCCGGCTTGCGCCAACTGGAACGCGAGATTGGGAAGGTTTGTCGCAAAATTGCGCGGCGCGTGGCGGAGGGCAACAACAAAAAAGTCAAACTTACAGTCAAGAATTTGGCTGAGTTTCTGGGCGTGCCAAAAATTGAACCGGAAGAAGCGCTCAAACACGATCAGGTTGGCGTTGCAACAGGTTTGGCGGTGACTGCGACGGGCGGTGACATTTTATTTATCGAAGCGATTGCGATGAAAGGGAAGGGCGGCTTGCAATTGACCGGACAATTGGGCGACGTAATGAAAGAATCGGCGCAGGCGGCTTATTCTTATGCCCGCTCCAGAGCCAAAGAACTTGGCATTGACGAGGAAAAATTCTCGACCACCGATATTCACATTCACATTCCTGAAGGCGCTATTCCCAAAGACGGCCCTTCAGCGGGAATCACGATGGCAACGGCGATGGTGTCCGTGCTGAGCAATCGCCCGATTCGGAAAACGATTGCGATGACGGGTGAATTGACGCTGCGCGGGAACGTCCTGGCGATTGGTGGCGTGAAAGAAAAAGTCCTGGCCGCACATCGCGCCAAAGTTGAGAAGATCATCCTGCCGGAACAAAATCGCAAAGACATGGAAGACGTGCCAAAAGATGTCCAGAAAGTCATGCAATTCGTATTTGTCTCTGACGTGCGCGAAGTTTTCAAGGAAGCGCTCTTGCCACCGATGAAAGAAGCTGAAGACAAAGGCGAAGTCGCCAAAGCAAAATCTTCCGCCGAGAATTAAGCAGTCCTTTTTTTGGCTGGTACAAATATTTTTTCAATGTCCGACAGACTTGCAAGTTTGTCGGACATTTTCTTTTGCTCGGAAGACAATCAGTCATGAGGTAAAATAGGTACACAGTAAATTACTATGTAATGGGTAGAGCAAGGTGAGTCAGCAAAAAATTAAGAAGAAAATATAAATTATGCAGCGTCTGGCTTTTGTATTTGTCAGTTTGTCAATTGTCTTTTTACCTGCTTCGTATAGTAAGACAGGCAACGCATATACGGGCGTGGACGACGATGACGGATGGGGAAGGAACGATGAGCTATACCTGCAACAGCTATCGGCAATTGCAGTCCGAAACCCGCACCTTCACAGGCTTAGCCAGCAACAATTACACTTACAATTATTAGTATGGGCTGGGCGGATAGTTGAAACAGGCGAATTATGTTGCGCCGGGTTTTAATAAGAATGTCAATGACAGCTAAAATACTCGCACCTTGATGTCCAAATATTTTTTCGGATTCTGGCGCAGGTCATAGAGCAGTTTTGTCATCTCAGTTGTAGCCTCGTTCAGGTTTTTGTAGAGCGTTTCATCCTTCAACAATTTCCCCGCCGTGCCTTCGCCTTTTTCCAGGTTTGTACTCAGCAGTTTGAAACCCGCTACGGTGTCCCTGACTTCCTGATAGAGCTTGTCTTCGTTGAGGAGTTTCCCAACGGTGCCTTCGCCGCGCTCGACTTTGGCGATGACGTTGTCCAGCTTTTGCGTGGTGGCATCGAATTTATTCATCAAAACGTTGGCACGGTTATAAATTTCTTCGTCCTTGAGCAATTTGCCAACTGTACCTTTGCCTTGATTGACTTCGTCCAGCAGCGTTTTTATCTGGTCGGCAGACTCCTTAAATTGCGCGACAAGTTCATTGGCCTGATTGTAAAGTTTGGGATCGTTAATGATTTTCCCGGCGGTGCCTTCGCCTTTGCGAATAGAATTGAGTAAAGCCTCACTCTGCAGGACAGCTTTGTTCAGGTTGGTATAAATCGTATCGTCTTTCAAAAAACGACCGATGCTGCCTTCGCCATTTTTGATATTGGCGGTTACATCCTTGATGTTATCTGTGATGGTGTTGAGGTTGCTCATCGCGGTTTGCGACGCGTTGATAATGTCGCCGACGCTCTTGTTGGCATAACTCTGAATGAAATCATTATCGTGAATTGGCTGGCCTTTGGTGGTGCCGGGTGTGATGTCAATGATGTTATCGCCCAGCACGCCAGCGCCTTTTAAAATCGCCATCGAATCAGTCCGAATGCGTTCAATGGCTTCGATGCCGTTCAATTTACCCGTGATGTCCATGACAATTTCAATATTGTCTTTGGCGTTTTGTTCAGTCGGAATTTTAGGATTGAATTTGATGTCTTTGACGCTGCCGATTTTGACGCCGGAGAGCCGAACTTCCGCACCTTTGTGCAAGCCTTCGACAGTTGTCATATAAGCTCTGACCTGAGTCTTTTTGCTGAAAAAAGAGATGTCTCCGCTGACCGCAAAAATCGTCAGGATTAAAATTACCAGCGCCGCCAGCACCAGTAACCCGACCCGCAAACTTGCAAACGTATTTTTTTTTTGTTGAGGCATAACGAACTCCGTCAGCAATGACCAGTGATTATCCGCGCCGGTTCAAAAATTTCAGAATGTACGGATTCTTGTTTTCATACATCT
>JANMKB010000518.1:0-8301 GCA_031371805.1 Blastocatellia bacterium
CGCAGTCAGCACCGCCGCCGCCGGAGCCGTCACCTTAAATGCCAGCACGTTTGATTTATCGCTGGGAGCGCCATCGCGGTAAACAACCGCATAAACCTGAACATCACCCGCAGGCATCCGCGGCACGATGCCCTGGATAGTCGTTGGCGTGCCAGTAGCAGAATTTTCCTGCCCCAGAATTTTTAAGAATTCAGGATTAACCGGAAATAAATTGTCGCCCTGTTTGAAGAAAATTCCGTTCCGCCTGGCTTCAGGATCAAGTCCTGTTCCAGCCAAAACAAAAGTCGCCCCAGGAACCCCTGAAGATGGAGTGATGTTCGCCAAATGCGGCGCAGTCGGCACAGTCACCGTGAATTTCAGTTTGTTTGAAATATCGCTGGGGACACCGTCACGAAAAGCGACGGCAAAAACTTCGGCCTCGCCAGCTCTCATCCCCGGCACGACACCATATAAATTCATCGGCAACTTTGGATCAGTATTGACGCTGGCTTTAAGTGTTTTCACGTCAACCGGGACAACGCGATCACCCTGTTTGAAGAACACCGTATTTTTCTGGGCTTCAGGATTGAAACCAGTTCCCGTCAGGCCAAACACTGAACCTGGAGCGCTGCTGCCAGGTGTGATAGCAGATAATACTGGCGGTGGGGCCAGCACATAAACTGCGGCAATTCCTTTACTGGTATTGTCAGGCGTCGCGTCGTCAACGGCGGCAGCAAGTTTAGCGACGACGGAACCTTTGCCTGGCTTGTCACTTTTGACTTTAAAAATTCCTTCGGTTTTTCCGGCCTCAAAGGTGACAGATGCCGGGCTGATGTCGAGCGTTAAGCCCTCGCCATTGGTCAGATTAACAGTTGCACTGGCGGACAATGGTTTTGAAAGTACAAGCTTCATTTCGACCATCGTTCCGACACTTGTTTTGACTTCCATCGGACGAATTAAAATTGAGAGCGGCGGCGGTGGTTGGAATTTAATGTCACCAGCATCGGTCGTTCCCGGCACAACAGCTTTCACCGTTTTGCTGGCTTTTAGCGGATTTCCACCTGGGGTAAAAAACAGCACTTCAATTTTGAGGTCATCACCATTTTTGTCGCGCACACCTTTGATTTCAAATTTACCATCTTTGTCGGTCACGGCACTGCGTCCGCGCACAAACACACGCGCTTTGCTGACTGGCTTATCCGCATTATCCAGCACACGCCCCACGACAGTTGTGAGCGGAGCCTGATCGTTTGGCAAACCCAAAAACCACACAGTCGCCACATCAATTAAACCAGCGGCGACGATTTTATCGCCTGTCGAATTGACCACTGCGACGCCTTTTTTGACGAAGCCCGAAGGCGCGACGTTGTGACGATAGGCGTATAAATCAAGCGCTGTGCCGGCTGAAAATTTATCAGGATTCGGGAAAGTGAGCGTCGCCAGGCCATCGCTCTTTGTCCCAAAAGTTGCCCCCATTGGCGTGATCAGCGCCGCCACCGAAGGATAAATTCCGACGGGTAAAACTGCGGGCAAACGACCATTAACGGGCAAGCGAGTCAACCCAATACTGCCACCTGTTTTGCCATCAGGAAAATTAATTACGCCGGGAATTTCAAGCCGCAATCCATCGTGTTCGATGACCGTTGCACCAGCTTCAGCCGTTGCCTCGTATCCCGCAGTTTTCACACTGTTGTAGTAAGTAACATTGCCTGTGATGGCGGGCAGATAAACGGCATAACCAAGTTCATTATCGCGGCCATCAGACACCACCATACTCACATTGATATTACTCAGGCCGAGCGCCGCCGGAGCGAAACTGGTATCGAAGGTTAATTGCACGACTCCAGGCGGAACCCCCGTCAACAGGAAGCGTCCTGCCGCATCGGTACTCGTGCCAACACCTGAACCATCAATCGTCACCGGAACTCCGGGCATGGGCAAATCCTGAGAGTTAAGCACCGTGCCGGAAATTGAAGTTTTGATCGCCAGTGTCGCATCGCTTTGCCGCTCACCCGTGGCATTGCCAACCACGACTTTGCCGCTGGCAACACCATAAGGCACAACGAAAGTCATGGCTGTCGCAGTTGTCGCGACAACTTGTCCCGGCGTCGAGCCAACTTTGACTGACGCCTCGGCAAACGAAGTTGGAAAATTTGAGCCGCTGAGCGTGATAATTTGACCAGCCGTTGCTTCGTTGACGCCAATGCTGGTAATGACCGGCGCAGTAGCGGGCGCATTCGGATTACCGCCAACATTGATGAGCACAGCATTGCTGGTCGTCGTGCCATCAGTGATGAGTACTTCGAGCCAGCCCTGCCCATTCAACGCTGCCGGGACTCTGATATTGATTTGATCCAGCCCCACATAAAATTGCTGTGTCCCCGCATAATCAACGGGCGCTTCGATGCCGCCAATAAAGGCTTTGACATCCTGCCCGGCACGAACTCCCGTGCCGAACAACACCAGATATTGTCCCGGCGGCACATTGTTCGTTGACCCGTCACCGTTATTGACCGACGTGTAGGTGATGCCATCAGCTGTAACCAGCGCGGCGGGCGAACCTGTACCCGCCTGATTATTCGTAAAAATACTCAGGTTGCTCGCGGACATATTCAGTATGCCCTGTGCCACAACATTTCCCTGCGTATCTGTCACCACGACTGACGCCGGAGCATCAACTTCAGTTTCTATCGGCACGACATAATTAATTTGCGCTGGCCCGACATATAACAACCCAGCTTCGCGGTTATTGACTAAAACTTTCAACCCGTTGAGCAAGGTCGGCAATTGAATGCCCGGCGTAACAGCATCCATATCCTGCGTCGCCACGGCTTCAGTGGTTGTCAGTCCATACGAAAACCCCGCGACAATGCTGTCGGGTGAGACGGCGGGCTGGTAACGGGCAGCGTCAACAGTAACAAATGTTTTCGCGCCCTGAGCCCCTATCTGAAGACTGCATGCTAACAAAAAAAAGAGGGCGACATAACTCGCCCTCACGGTGTACTTAGTGATCATTGCTTTTTCCTTCGCGGTAGATTTTAGTAGTAGTTATTGGTCACGATTTCACTCAGCACCCGTCCAAAAATTCTTCACTGCTTACTGGCAATTCGCATTCCACCCGGCAACCAAAAGCCAGGCACAAAGCAGTAAATTCGGGCTATCACCTTGATTCAAGAGGAGTTGAAATTTATTGGCAGGGATAAAACAAAATGATTTGTGGCGTTTGTGGAGCGGCCCGAAACACACGTATCATCAGGTTGCAAAACCTTCGTGAAGCAACCGCCGCAACGCGTCACAATGGCACTGCCGTTTTAAGTCAGTTTTTCGCGCTTGCCGTTTCACAGGCAATGGAAAGGTTATGCCTGTAACAACCGTTTGAGATTGCCGCCTAAGATTGCCTGCGCCTGCTCTTCACTTATGCCCAGCTCTACGAGAGCGCTGACCTGCGCATAGAAAATATCGGCATGCCAGCCACGCGGGAAAAAAGAGGAGTCGGAGCCAAACAACAAACGCTCGTGACCAACCACCGCCAGGGCTTGTTTGAAGATTGTCTTCAGGTTAACCGGAGACGTGGCGTAATTCATCCACTTGTTGCTGCTCGACGTGTCCAGATAAACATTCGGGCAAAGGTCGGCGAGCAGCAGCGCTTCACGAAACATTCCGGCTCCAAAATGTGGAATGATAAATTTAGTGTGCGGAAATTCCGCCGCTAATTTGTAAATATCCAGCGGATTGGAATACCGCAGATCGAATTTGCTCAGCAGGCCAAGTTTTTTTCTGACTCCCACGGACAACGCGCCGCAATGAACAAAAACGGCAGTGTTCGGCCTCGTGCTGGCAAGCTCGACAATTGCCCGCACACCTTCGTTCTCCGCCATCGAGAAATGAAACATCGCGGGAAACAGACAGGCGACTTTAAGATTTAAATCATCGAAGGCTGTTTTCGTGCGTGCTTCAACGTCAGGTTTGGTGGGATCAAGCATAAAGCCACCGAAAATTCGGTCAGGAAAAGCGGTCACGGCAGTGGCAACAGATTCTTCGTCATTAGGTACACTTGCCATCATCATCGCGGCGGCAATTTCGTGCTTGTCCAGTTCCTGTTTCCACACCTCAGCCAATTGCGCCGGATCGTGTGGCGGCATCGTCCAGCCGGTTAATGCTCCCGCCTGCGCCACGGGATCAGGCTCACTACTTAGCGCAGCAGATTGCCCGGTGAGTGTAGTAAAGAATTGATGGGAGAAGAAATGCGTATGCGCATCAAAAATTTCCAGCGCACCAAAGGGAGTTATTTTTTTCATGCTTGTCTCCAGCGTAATCAGTAAAACAAGTAAATAAATTTGCTTCGGCAAATTTGCGCCAAAAATTATTTTGGGAGAGAAGCTATTTTACAGTGTACGGTAGCAATTTGCTGATTAATATTTGCTTAACTGAAAAATTACATTCGCCTCATATTGACCTAAAGTAAAATCAAGATCGTTGGAATATTGTGTCACTGCGTCTCTAACAATGCGGCGGACTGGTAATTGGCAAGGTCAGCGACTTGTTATGTTCGCCGCTTTTTTCTTTTTTCTGAGAACTGCATGACAACACTTATTCAGCATCATTCTACTACCCTGCTTCGCACAGACACGCTGGAGATCAAACTGGCAACAACCTTCGCCGAAATTGCTGCTGCGCTGCGCCTGCGCTTTGAAGTTTTCAATCTCGAATTACAGGAAGGCCTGCTCGCATCCTATGATCGTGGCTATGACAAGGATGCTTATGACGCTTATTGTGACCATTTGATCGTCAGGGATTTGTCCACTGACAAAATCGTTGGGACCTATCGTCTGCTCAGGCAAAGCGTCGCCGAACGTCATATCGGCTTCTATTCCGAAAATGAATTTGAGTTAACGAAGCTCAAAAAATTGCCGGGCGAATTGTTGGAATTGGGTCGTTCGTGTGTGGCGTATTCACATCGTAATGCCATCACTATTTCACGGCTGTGGCACGCGATCATCGAATATGCCAGGCAACGCGACATTCGCTATCTGTTCGGTTGCGGCAGCCTGCATCAATCCGAGGTGGAACAAATTCTGCCGCTCTATGCTTATTTGCGCGCTCATCACTTCGCACCGGAAAGTTATCGTGTGCAACCTGTCCCAGCGTGTCAGATGAACATCAACGAAAATGCGGTGACAGGCAACGAGCCGCGCACGATGTCACGACAACTTTCTCCTGTCCTCAAAGGTTATTTGCGCGCTGGCGCAATGATCTGTAGTCCGCCCGCCTTTGATGCCGCGTTTGGCACGGCGGATGTGTTCGTATTGCTGGAAATGGAAAAGCTGACAGCCCGCTATCAAAATCATTGGAGCCTGAAGCCTGATGAAACGAATCTGTAAGCTGATCTTTTGCGGGTTGGCATTTAGCGGGTTTATCGGCACAGCGGTACTCGCTAAGATTTTTATTAGCTGGGCATCACCCCCGAATCGAAAGAAATGCGCGATTGCATTAACAACATTTTGGGCGCGTATTTTGCTACGTATTTTAAGCGTCAAGCCCATTTCATTTCTGCTTCTACAAGAATTTTCAGATGTCCTGACACAGGGCTGTCTGGTCGTAAGTAATCATCAAAGCTATTTGGATATTTTGCTGCTGGCAGCACATTTTCCAGTTCAATTTGTGGCGAAGCAGGAAGTCAGTGATTGGCCGGTGATTGGCTTGATGGCGAAATTAGCCGGGACGATCTTTATTGATCGTAGCAGTACGCGACAAAGTATGTGCTGCGCTCTGGAAATTGCGGAATCCCTGGAGCAGGGATTGAGCGTACTGGTTTTTCCCGAAGGCACTTCGAGTAATGGGTTGCAGGTTTTACCCTTCAAACCAATGCTCTTGCTGGCGGCGCTCAAGACGCAACTTCCGGTCTTGCCACTGACTTTGAATTACGTCTCAATCAATGAACAACCAATGACGGAGAAAACCCTTGCATTATTCTGCTGGCATGGCGAAATGGAATTTATCAAACACTTCTGGAGCGTTCTGGCATTACGCCACGTCCAGGTATCGCTGGATGTTCACAACCTACTCCATTCGCCCCACCCCGTTACATCACAGGAACTGGCACGACTGGCACACGAAAAAGTGGCGAGCCGTTTCATTACCCCACCGACAACAACATCAACGACCAGCGAAAGCCTCGACCATTCGCACGAATTGGTAAGGGACGACGTTTTTATGTCATTGGTACATCACGAAAACAACTATCTGTAAGGAGGCTGATATGGCGAGACATAGTGAAGATGAATGCGCTTATTGCGAACATGACGTATTACCACTGAGTTACATCATTGGTGAAGATGAAGAATTATATTGCAGCGTGAAATGTGCTGATGCAGGCGAGTTGAAATCATTGGAAAGGCTGCCACAAAAACAGGAAGCCAGCGCTGATTTGAACTTAATTTAAGGTCGGCGTAAGCTCGTTCTAACATCCCTGTAATAAGCTTCAATTTTACTCAATTCTCAAAATCAGTTTTTCGCCAACAAGAAATTTTATGCTGAAGTCCTGGACTTTATTTGTCATCGTGTGTGCGGCAACACTCACTGCGTATCCGCAGCCAGCTCATCATATCGTGCGCAGTCCACGAGTTGAACCGTTGTCATTTCGGGAGTTTTTTGCGCCAACTCTCAACACTTTGCAACCTTCGGAAAAGTTGCTGCGCTTGCATGAGAAACAGGTCCGCATCGTCGGCTTTATGGCGCAAATGGAAGACGGCCCAACCGGCGCTTTTTATTTGTGTTCACGTCCGGTCAAATGCGATGAAAGCGGCGCTGGTATTGGGGATTTGCCAATAGCTTCCGTACTTGTGATTGCGCCCGCGATGAAGGGAAAGAAAATTCCTTTTCTCGCTCGCGCACTCGCGGTGACAGGCAGGCTTGAGATCGGGCACAGTAGTGAAGCAGAGAACGCTACTGCCCCGATTCGCCTGATCCTGGCATCACCTGTGACACGACGTAATTCACGTCACTTGCAACCCAAACTTACTAACCTCATTTACAAAAGGAGAAAGAACCTATGAGATTCACTCTGCGACAGTTGCTTTGCACATTGTTGCTGACCTTCGGTGTTTGCTATTCGGCCTTCGCCCTGCCAACCGAAGTTTCGCTTACACCACCCGACGGAGCGCGTTTTTTAATCGGTCAGAAATTTGATTTGCGCGTCGAGGGCAAAGGCACAGGCCCGTATTCCGCAACGATCAAAATTGACGGGAAGATGTTGGACTTTACTTCCGGCATCCAGAGCTCTACCGCGACGGACGGCATCACGACAGCGGGTTGGGGCGGCTTCAATCTGCGCGGCTACTCTAACCGACGCCCTGGTTTTCACATTATTCGAGCGACGTTTACCGATGCCAGCGGAAGTGTCGAAGCCATCTCGTCATTTGAAATTCTTGATCCACTTTCCAGTTATAGCCTGAGCGCTTCCACGCAAACGGCGCGGACAACACGCACAGAAAACAATTTCGCCACCGAGGTAGAAACGTCCCTTGACCGCGCCAGCAATAATCGCAAGGCGATCAAAAATATTATTATTCTGATTGGTGATGGCATGGGACAAGCTCATCGCACGGCTGCACGGCTAGTCAAATACGGAGTTACGGCTGGTCGTCCAAACGGTTATCTGGCGATGGAACAGTTTCCTGGTTTGGGAATGGTAACGACGCACTCACTCAACAGCATTGTCACGGATTCAGCGCCAGGAATGTCAGGCTATGTTTCTGGTAATCATAATTTCAATGGTCAGGAAGGTGTGTATCCGGCGCATATCACCAATCCATTTTTTTACCCGCGCATTGAGTATTTGAGCGAATACCTGCATCGCACGCTCGGCAAATCCACAGGCATCGTTTCTACCGCCGATGTGGAAGACGCCACGCCTGCCGCCAATGCGATTCACACCGGGAATCGCGGCGCAGGCACGGGCATCTGCGATCAATATCTGGACGAATCTGACGCGCAGCGCCGAGGGAATTTTGGTTCCGGCTTACAGGTCTTGTTGGGTGGTGGTCGCCGCTGGTTTTTACCTTCTACTCAATTTGGATCAAGTCGTGCAGCCGGCAGCGATTATCCTGCCCTGCCAAATGATTTGGTTAGTGCCTGGAATTTGCCGGTTGCTGGTGCGGCGGATCTAGGGCGCAACCTGCTACAGGATTTCAGGAATTCCGGCTTTGCTTATGCCGATAGCGCGGCGACGCTGGGTGATGTAATGATCACCCCCCCTGACAAGCTGCTCGGCTTGTTTGGCTATGGCAATATGAATACCGCGCTGGATAAACTGGCGAAACG
>JANMKB010000545.1:0-3837 GCA_031371805.1 Blastocatellia bacterium
CAAAACGGAAAGCGAGGCGGGGAATTTCCGGCTTGATCTTTATTATCGGCTCTCTGTAATCCAGATTGATATTCCAGCTTTGCGCGAACGTCAGGCTGATATTTTGCTGTTAAGCGAGCATTACCTCCAGCAGTTCAATCAAAAATTACGCAAACAAGTGCGCGGGCTATCACCCGAGGTCGCAGACATCTTCCGTCATTATTCGTGGCCGGGTAACGTGCGTGAATTACGCAATGTGATTGAGCGCGTAATGATTCTGGAAGATACCGATGAAATCACGACGGAGTGGTTACCGCGTGGCATTACGCCTGATGAAAATCGCGCACTTGAAACTGTGCCGGAAACTATGCAGATGAGCAACGAGGTCGTTGATCGCCCCGTCGCCCCGTCGCCCATTCCCCTCGTCGCAGGCTCGCCACCGCTCTTTACCCTGCCACCAGCAGGGGTCGCGCTTGAAGCAGTAGAATTGTCGCTGGTCGAACAGGCAATCAAGCGCAGTGGCGGCAATCAAACGCGCGCGGCAGAGTTGCTGGGAATTTCCCGCGATCAATTGCGCTACCGTTTGAAAAAATTGGAAGGTGTAGCAACAGCAGCGGTGGCAGAAGCAACGTCATGAAAGAAAAAAACCCACTCCCCATTTTACCGCTTCCTGAAGCCTTTTTGCCTCCTTCATGTGAGGCTTTATTAGCGGCGCTTGAAGATGGTGTTTGCGTGCAAACCCCTGATTCCCTGATCGTCCGTGCAAACCAGGCCTTTGCTGAAATGATGGGCTTAAAGCTAGCGCAAATCATCGGTCACACCTGTGCTGAAGTTTTCGCCTGTGCCAAAGATAATGGCGAATTACCAAATTTTTGCGCACGGCTTGCCAGCACTCACTCCGGCCAGGTTGAGAGTGAAGAAATTTGCGGCAGACAAGCAGGGCAACGGTTGCGTTCGCGTGTTTCGCCCGTCCACGATGACGCAGGAAAAATTATCGCTTTTGTCATGATCGTGCGTGACATTACGGATATTGTGGCGCGGGAAAAAGAGCTGAGCCGCGTTGAGCAAATTGCGCGATTTGGCGAATTGTCCGCTGGCCTGGCGCATGAAATAAAAAATCCGCTCGCGGGAATCAAAGGCGCAGTTGATATTTTGCTGCAACGCCGCAATCCCAACGATCCCGAACGCGAAGTGCTGGAAAATGTGCAGCACGAAGTCAGTCGCATTGACGCCACTGTTCATTCCTTACTTGACCGGGCACGTCCGCGTGAATTTAAATTCCAGCCTGCATCACTGACCGCCGCCGTCGAACGTGCAGTCAGACTCGGTCGCCATCAGGCTGCCTCGGCGGCGACACAACGAGGTCAGCAAATAAAAGTCGAGTTTATTAACGAGGCTGCGCCGATCACAATGATGATTGATGCGGCACAAATCGAAGATGCGATTCTCAACCTGATTAGCAATGCGATTGAGGGGCTGGAGGCACACGGTTCGGTCACTGTTCATCTGCCAAAACAACCTGATGCGGATGAAGTAATTATTCAGGTCAAAGATACCGGGCGAGGTATTTCTGAGGAAGATTTGCAGCGCATTTTCAGTCCGTTTTTTACCAGCAGCCCAAACGGGACAGGGCTGGGTTTACCGGCTGTTCGGCGGATTGCGCGGGCCCATGGAGGGCGCGTTGAAGTCAACTCAACAATAGGCAGCGGCTCCACTTTTACCCTTCGTTTACCGCGTCAGGCGTAGCATAAACTTGCCAGTTTGTGCTGCATGTTAAGCTGTAATTTTATGAGTGCAGATGCACTTTTCTTTGGAAGGTATTTCCCGATATAAACGCAAACTGGAAAGTTTGCGCTACTTTTTTGCAATCAATAGGAGCAAGTTCATGAAATCACAACCATTCAAACCAGAGCCGATTCACTGGTGGATTTTATTGGGCGCAATCGTGGTGGGCATCGCCCTGTTTATTGCTTACCGCATGCAGGGCTACTAATCGCCCCCCTTAATGAGGGTGGCGACTGTCTTTAAAAGCTTCTCAAGCGAGATTGGCTTGGTCAGGAAATATTTCACGCCAGCTTGCATTGCGTCCGCTAGTTTTTTATCCGCCGCGATGCCACTACAGGCAATGATTTTGACCTGAGGGTTCATGTGTTGCAAGGCGCGAATCGTGGCGGGGCCGTCCATAAATGGCATCATCATATCTGTCAGGACAACGGCAATTTCGGACTGATGTGCGGCATACATGGCTAAGGCGGCGGTTCCATCGCCAGCCGTGATGACACGATAGCCAAAAGATTCTAAAACTCCCTGCGTAATTTCCCGGATGTTCGCCTCATCATCGGCGACGAGAATCAATTCGCCATTACCCATCGGTAAAGTCGCAGACGGGGTTTCGGTGCTGATCGTTTCTGTCTCTTCCGCGGCAGGCAGAAAAATATTGAATTGCGTTCCCCGTTCCGGTTCGCTGTAAACGTTAATAAAACCCTGATGGGATTTGATAATACCCAGCGAGGTTGACAACCCAAGCCCCGTCCCTTTGCCTTTTTCCTTGGTGGTAAAGAAGGGTTCAAAAATACGATCCAGGTGTTCAGCGGCAATTCCCTCGCCACTATCAGTAATCGTCAGGTGTACAAATCGGCCTGGACGGGCGTCAAGGTTAAGGCGAGCATAACCTTCATCAACGACTTTATTTTCAGCCTTGATGGTCAGTGTCCCGCCCTTTGGCATCGCATCACGTGCGTTCACGCAAAGGTTCATCAGGACCTGATGAATTTGCGTGGCATCACCAATCACAGGCCACAACTCTTCCTCAATTGAATATTTGATCGCGACGGATTTGGGCAATGTTTCGTTCAGGATTTTGACGATTTCTTTAATCAAATGTTTGACTTGCAACAACACGCGTTCCCCGTCAATACCTCTGGCAAAGAACAGCACCTGTTTGACCAGGTCGGCTCCGCGTTGCACATTTTCCTGCATTATTTGCAGCCATTTTAGGGCGTCAGGGTCAGTGATTTTGAGTTGTAAAATTTGCGTCGCCATCAGCACGGGCGAAAGAATATTATTTAAGTCGTGCGCAATTCCTCCGGCGAGCGTCCCGATGCTTTCCATTCTTTGGGCGCGCAGGAATTGGGCTTCGAGCTTTTTTTGCTCTGTGAGGTCGCGCATGATAACAGTGAAAAATTTCCTGCCCCCGACCTCTGTATGTGAAATTGAAGCTTCCACCGGAAACTCCTCGCCACTCGCACGTATCCCGTAAACGGCTCCCAGCACACCCATTTTCCGGTTCGAGATTTTCGTTTCGCCAAAAGTATCAATGTGGCGGTGATGAGCGGCCTGAAATCTGGCCGGAATAAAGCGGTCGAGCGGCTGATGTTGCGCCTCATTTGCCGCCACACCAAACATTTTTTCCGCCGCCTGATTGAACATCACGATCTGTTGCGCAGCGTTGACAGTAATGATCGCATTCATCGCCGAAGCAATGATGCCAGCCAACTGTTCATAACTTTCCCGCACCGCCTGGGTTACATTTGTCGTTTCGGTAGTGAGTTTGTCGGTCATCATTATCCAATCTTTTCAATCGTTACCAGAATATTTGGACTTAGCCTGTCGTGTGCGCCGTGCCAGTACCGTCTGCGGTAGCGGCAAGTTCGTTGAAATTACTACAAATAAAGAATGGAGTGATTCTAGCAGATTAAGGCAGGTAAGAAGCAGGACGGCGAAGGCGGAAATTCTTTTTCCTGAATTCTATAACTTTTCTGGCGCAGTGATGATCCGTGTATTTCGTGCGCGACGTATTTTCGACGGTTAGAAATTAAGCGAGTGTGAGAAGGAAATTCTTATGATCGGCGTTGGCAA
>JANMKB010000568.1:0-4704 GCA_031371805.1 Blastocatellia bacterium
GGGCAATAGTGTATGCTTGCCCGCTGTACTGACTGGCTTGGCTGAGCAACAAGCAAAATCAGCGGAAGACTAGCGCGTAAAAATCACAATCAGGGAAATCAGCATGAATGAAGCCCCAACAAACGAACGCGGACTGAACACACAGGAAGCCAAAGCGCGACTGGCTAAATTCGGTTCTAATGAGCAAGCCCCGGTGAAGCGTGCGGCGGGACTAATTCAGTTACTGATCCTCTTCGCCAATCCCTTAGTCATCATCCTGATGATTGCCAGCGCGGTCGCCGCCTTTGTTGGAGAGATCGTCAACGCTTCGATCATCGCATTGATGGTAATCGTCAGCATTGTTATCAATTTCTATCAGACCTGGCATTCGCAACGTGCCGCTGAGAAGTTACGCGGACAGGTTGCGCCAAAGGCTACGATTTTGCGCGATGGTAAATGGACGGAGTTACCGTGGCGTGAAATTGTGCCGGATGATATTTTCAGGCTTTCCGCCGGAGACCTTGTGCCTGCTGATGCGCGACTGTTGCAGGCGAAAGACCTGCACGTGAATCAAGCCGCTCTCACCGGTGAATCATTGCCCGTTGAAAAAGAAGCGGCGTCCAAAGATGCTGTGATTGAAGCTGTGTCAGAGAATTCTGCCAATGATCGTCACGCTGTCTTTCTTGGTACTTCGGTTGTCAGCGGAACCGCGACGGCGCTCGTCACTGCGACGGGCGCTGCAACGGCCTTTGGCGATATTGCTGCACGTCTTTCCTCCAAGCCGCCAGAAACTGAATTTGAACGCGGCACCAAACAGTTCGGTTATTTGATTATGAAGACCATCATTATTCTGGTCTTCTTCGTCCTGCTGGTGAGCATCGTGCAGCACCACAACCCGCTCGAATCAATGCTCTTTGCCCTGGCGCTCGCGGTCGGATTGACGCCGGAATTTTTGCCGATGATTACGACGGTCACGCTCGGGCGCGGAGCGTTACACATGGCGCGGCAGAAAGTCATCGTCAAGCACCTCGAAGCCATTCAAAACTTCGGCAGCATGGATGTGCTGTGCAGCGACAAGACTGGCACGCTGACCAGCGGCGTGATGACGCTCAGCCAACATCAGGATGCGCTCGGCAATCCGTCAGAACACGCGCTTTTACTCGGCTATCTCAATGCTTCTTACGAATCCGGCGTGAAGAATCCAATCAATGTAGCGATCCTTCAGCACGACCTGCTGGACATCAGCGCATACCGTAAGCTGGATGAAATCCCTTTCGATTTTGAGCGGCGGCGGCTCTCGGTTGTTACTGAATCAAAGGGAGAGATGCTGTTGATTACCAAGGGCGCGCCGGAAAGCGTTCTGCCTTGCTGTTCTCAGTTTGAAGTGAATGGACAGACGCAGCCATTGGACGATGTGGCACGCGCCAAATGTCAGACGATTTATGAGGGCTTGAGTTCGACCGGGTTTCGCGTGCTGGCTGTGGCCTCGCGCCAAGTCCCGCAACAGGCAGCCTGGTGTGTGGTTGATGAAAAGGAATTAGTGCTGGCGGGCTTTTTGGCTTTCTCTGACCCACCGTTAGCAGATGCGGCAGAATCGCTGGAAGCGTTGCGACGCGATGGTGTACATGTGAAAATTCTGACCGGAGACAGTGAACTGGTTGCGCAACATATCTGTGCGCAAGTTGGGCTGGATGCCAAACACATTATTCTTGGTGAGGAACTCGAACGTATGAGCGATTCGGCGCTCGCGGCAATGGCAGAGAAAACGATTGTTTTTGCCCGCGTCTCGCCGATGCAGAAACATCGCATCATCCTCGCGCTGAAAGGGCGCGGCCACGTCGTAGGTTATATGGGCGACGGCATCAATGATGCGCCTTCGCTGCGTGCGGCGGACGTTGGTATCTCGGTCTCTACCGCCGTTGATGTTGCCAAAGAGGCTGCGGAGATTATTTTGCTGGAGCGCAGCCTGCGCGTTTTGCATCAGGGCATTCTGGAAGGACGTAAGGCTTTCGGCAATGTCATGAAATATTTGCTGATGGGCACGAGTTCCAATTTTGGCAATATGTTCAGCATGGCCGCTGCCGCGATGTTCCTGCCCTTTCTGCCGATGTTGCCAACACAGATTTTGCTCAACAATTTTCTCTACGATCTCGCGCAAATCACGATTCCTACCGATAACGTAGATGCCTCATACATAGACAAACCGCGCCGCTGGGACATCAAGCTGATTCGGGATTTTATGATCTACATTGGCCCGCTCAGTTCGATTTATGACTTCCTGACTTTTTATACGTTGCTGAAATTCTTTCACGCTTCCGAAGCGGTGTTTCACACGGGCTGGTTTGTTGAATCACTGGCGACGCAAACGCTGGTCCTTTTCGTGATTCGCACCGCTGGCAATCCGTTCCGCAGTCGTCCCAGTTTGCCGCTGGCAATCACTACGATATTGATTGTCCTGGTTGGAATTGTCTTGCCGTTTTCGCCGTTGGCTACGGTCTTTGGTTTCACGCCGCTGCCAGCCCTGTTTTTTGTTTTTCTGGGCGTTACGGTGATTACCTATTTGCTCCTGGTCGAATTCGTCAAGCGCCACTTGATGAGACGACGCGAACGTACCCACCGACGCCCGTCACGATTAAGATAATTTGGCTTTACTTCCCCATACGGGTAATGTGAGATGCGAATTCTTGAATTGACTAATACGGAATGTTTTGAGGTCCTGACATACCTGAAGCTTGGCAGACTGGCTTGTTCACACGACCATCAGCCGTATATTGTGCCGATCTATTTTGCTTACCACCAGCGACATCTCTATAGTTTCGCCACACAGGGTCAAAAGATTGACTGGATGCGAAACAACCCACTAGTCTGTGTCGAGGTAGACAAGATAGAAAGCCGCAATGATTGGCTTACTGTCGTTATCCAGGGTCACTATGAGGAATTACCTGAGGCCCCTGAATGGAAGTCGGAATGTGAACTGGCTCATCATTTGCTCCAGCGTGAGGCGATGTGGTGGGAGCCAGCTTACGTGCGGACAGCGTCTCCCGCCGCAGCGGATGAATTGATTCCGGTCTATTACCGCATTCACATTGATCAGGTGACTGGGCGACGGGCGGATCCTGATCCGGTTGATACGGCAACACCGGATCAGCCACCCCAAAGCAAGAGTTGGGTCAATCGCCTGCTACATCGCTAAGGGCTTATTTTCATTGCCCACCGAGAACAACGCGTACATTGTGTTGTTTCCCGTCATTCGCTAAAACAATTTCCAATGTCGGCTGAAGCTCTCCGTCAATTTCCACACTACTAACGCCGCGACAGATGCCATGCGGATTTTCAACTTTGATGAAATAACGTGTGGCTCCATGACGATCAGGCGTGAAATTAATTTCAAATTCACGCCAACTCCGGGGGATGCAGGGATCAATGCGCAGGCGATCACCGCTCAGTTGAAAGCCGAGAATTGATTCGAGGCCGGCGCGGTACATCCACGCCGCGGAACCGGTGTACCACGTCCATCCGCCACGTCCTGTATGCGGTGGCACAGCGTAGATGTCGGCGGCTGCTACATAAGGTTCGACGCGGTATTTGTGCAGTCCGGCGCGGGTTGAAGAATGATTGATTGGATTAATCAGGGCAAATAATTCACTGGCGTTGTCTCCATCTCCGAGCATGGCGTAAGCGATTAGTGTCCACAACGCGGCGTGCGTATATTGCCCGCCATTTTCGCGGACGCCTGGCACGTATCCCTTAATGTAGCCGGGATCACGTGCGCCGTGATCGAAAGGCGGCGTGAATAACAAGGCGAGGCCGTCACCGCGACGAATCAAATGCTGTTCGACTGCCGCCATCGCATGGGCTGCGCGTTGTTTGTCCGCCGCGCCTGAAATTACGCCCCACGATTGTGCGATGGAATCAATGCGGCATTCATCGTTCCGGGCTGAGCCGAGCGGTGTGCCGTCATCGAAATAAGCGCGTGTATACCAATCACCATCCCACGCATTCTCCAGCGCAATCTTCAATTTTGCCCTGTGTTCCTGATACTGCGCGACTCGTTCCGGTTCCTTGCGTAACTCACAGAAGGGCGCGAAGCCATCAAGCGTGGCGTGGAGGAACCAGCCGAGCCAGACGCTTTCACCTTTGCCGCCATTGCCGACGCGATTCATGCCGTCGTTCCAATCTCCTGATCCCATTAACGGCAGTCCGTGTGCTCCGGTCGCCAGACTGCGGTCAATGGCGCGGAGGCAATGTTCATAAAGGGTGGCTTGCTCGGAGGAAACCTGCGGCTGCAGGTACGAATCGTCTTCACCTTCGGTTAATGGCGGCGCTTCGAGAAACGGAATTACTTCATCAAGGATTGCGCTGTCGCCCGTCACGCGGAGATAAAAACTCGTGACGTAGGGCAGCCATAACAAATCGTCAGAAATGTGCGTGCGAACGCCGCGATCTGTTGGCGGATGCCACCAGTGCTGGACATCGCCTTCTTTGAACTGATGCGCAGCGGCACGAAGTATTTGTTCGCGTGTCAGCTCTGGTTTGGCGTAGACGAGCGCCATCACGTCCTGTAATTGGTCGCGGAAACCATAAGCGCCACCCGATTGATAGAACGCCGAACGCGCCCAGATACGGCAGACAAGCGTTTGATACAACAACCAGCGGTTCAGCATCAGGTTCATCGCTGCGTCCGGCGTGCGGACTTCGACGCTGGATAATATTTCGTCCCAATGG
>JANMKB010000346.1:0-3580 GCA_031371805.1 Blastocatellia bacterium
CAGGTTAGTTACCCCTGGGTACGCTGGCGTCCCGCCTGCGAAGCAATCTCTACTCGCAGGCGGGACGCCAGCGTACCCAGGCGGAGTCATCATGCTAAAAAACTATCTCAAAATCGCCTTCAAAGTTTTTCTGCGCCGCAAATTTTTTACCTTCATTTCGCTCTTTGCCATCAGCTTCACGCTCGTTGTGCTGATGGTGGCATTCGCGTTCCTGGATCACGTTTTCGGCCCGAATCCGGTGGAAAGTCGTAAAGAGCGGACACTTGGCATTTACTTCATGGAAATGAAAACGCCGGATAAAAATGGTACCTGGAATGGCACAACTGGTTATAAATTTTTGGATCGCAACACGCGCAATTTACCGAATGTCGAGCAGATGGCGATTTTCTCGGAACAGAAACAAGTCGTGTCGTATCGCAACGGAGAAAAGATTCAGTCTTACTTAAAACGTACCGATGGCGAGTATTGGGAAATCCTGTCGTTTCATTTTTTGGAAGGCGCAGGCTATTCCGCTGAAGACGAGAAAAACAGAAATTTCGTCGCAGTTATCAACGAAGCAACACGGCAAAAATTCTTTGGTAATGAATCCGCCGTGGGAAAAACAATTGAAGTTGATGGACAAAATTTTCGCGTTGTGGGAGTAGTCACCAATGTCCCATTTCTGCGGCAGGTTCCGTTCGCAGATGTTTGGGTTCCCATCAGCACCGCCAAAACCGACACGTATCGCAACGAACTCATGGGCGATTTTATGGCGACGTATCTGGCTCGCTCAGCCTCCGATTTCCCAGCTATGCGCGATGAATTCAAGGTGCGACTCGCAAGCGTAGAATTCCCCGATCCGAAAGAATGGAATTCGATGAACGGAGGAATGGACACGTATTTTGAAGCCATCTCACGCGAACTTGTCGGCTCGCGTGATGATAATGGTCGTGCCAGCCGCCCTGGACGCTTGCTGGCCGCCATCATCATCGGCGCGATTTTGTTTATGCTGCTGCCGACCGTGAACCTCATCAACCTCAACGTCAGCCGCATTATGGAACGCGCCAGCGAAATCGGTGTGCGCAAATCATTCGGCGCTTCGTCGTGGACACTGGTCGGGCAATTCGTCGTGGAAAATGTAGTCCTGACTCTACTGGGCGGGGCACTGGGCTTCGTACTCTCGCGGTTCATTTTGCAATTCATTACCAATAGCGGCTGGTTTCCCTATGCAGAATTTCACTTGAACGTTCGCGTCTTTCTTGGTGGCCTGGGACTGGCAATCATTTTCGGGTTATTTTCTGGCGTCTACCCGGCGTGGAAGATGTCACGACTGAATCCCGTGCAAGCCTTAAAAGGAGCCGTGCGATAAAAGGTAGGATAGGCGTCCTCGCCTGTCCTCTTTCGGCAGGCGAGACGCCTGCCGTACCTTCGCTGAGGAAATTATTTATGCTTCGTCACTTATTAAAACTGGTCTGGAATCGCAGGCGCATCAATTTTCTGATTACGCTCGAAATTTTTATTTCGTTTCTCGTTGTGTTCGGTGTGATCGTGTTTGCGGTTTATTACGTGGATAACTATCGGCATCCGCTGGGCTTTAATTACCAAAATGTGTGGAGTGTGCAGGTTGGGGTTGAACGAAAATCGGATGATTCAGATAAGCAACAACACCTGGACATAACAAAACAGTTGTTGGCGACCTTGCATGACTTCAGCGAAATCGAATCCGCTGCCGCTGTCTGGGGCGCACCTTATTCTCGTGGGGACTGGCAATCTGGTAGTAAGGTGCTGGGACGACAGATACGTTTCTGGGGCAATTTCATGACCGATGACGCGAAAGACGTACTCGACATAAATATTGTGCGTGGCAGATGGTTTGGCAAAGAAGATGACGGGGCCAATTACAGACCGATTATTCTCAATCAAAAAACTGCGCACGAAATATTTGGCGATGAAGACCCGCTGGGCAAAGACCCTAAAGAGAAATACGACAAAGACGATAAAGAACCTGGCGAAAAACCGGGGCAGGTACGAAAACCGGAACGTGTGGTCGGCATCATTGATGATTTTCGCAAGAACGGAGAGTTCAAAGAGCTTTTTGGCTACGAGATTTATCGCAATGATTTAAAAATGCCGGATGGTCAGGTGCCACGTGCCTTTGTGCTGAAAGTTCGTCCCGGCACGACGGCAGAGTTTGAAGAAAAGCTCATCAAGCGGATGCAATCCATCGCCAAAAACTGGTCGTTTGATGTCAAAACCGTCGAGCAAATGCGCCGTGAAAATCATACGGAATATTACGTGCCAATCGCAGCGTTTGGTTTAGTCGCAGGCTTTTTAATGCTGATGGTTGCGCTGGGCTTGACCGGCGTGTTGTGGCAAAGCGTGACGCAACGCACCAAAGAAATTGGCTTGCGTCGGGCCAAAGGGGCAACTGCAAAGCGAATTTATAAACAAATTCTCGGCGAACTTTTAGTCATCACAACTTTCGGCTTACTCGTTGGAGTTTTGGTCGTTATTCAATTTCCCTTGCTGGATTTTCTGGGCTTTGCGACGAAACAGGTTTACGCTTACAGCTTACTGATTTCGCTCGCGTTGATTTATGCGCTGACGATTATTTGTGGTTTGTATCCGAGCCGACTCGCGACGAAAGTGCAGCCTGCGGAAGCGTTGCATTATGAATAATCGTTTGGTGTGCAAACTTTTACTTAAGATTTTCGTTATCCTGCGCACAGTCACAACCTGAGCAGATGTTTTACCGCAAAGAGTCAAAGGGGCAAAGGATCAAAAGGCAGAAATATCTGGCTGCTTCCTTGTTCCTTTGCCTCTTTGACGCTTTGCGTTGAGAATGTTCAAGTTGTGACCGTTCACGAAATAGAAAAGAAAAAAACTAAAATTTGCATTCCGAATTTTAATGAAGATGATTTTAATTGTTGATGATGATCCATCCGTCACGACTTCGCTTGCACTGTTGCTGCGACAGAGCGGTTATCGCTCGCAAACTTCATCAAATCCCGCCGCCGCATTGGCTTTAATTTCTACGCAATCCTTTCAACTCGTCATTCTGGATATGAATTTTTCGCGCCGCACAACGGGCGAAGAAGGGATTGCCTTACTCAAACAAATCAAAGCCGACAAACCAATGCTGCCCGTGATTTTGTTGACGGCGTGGGGTTCGATTCAGCTTGCGGTAGCGGGCGTTCGTGCCGGCGCAGCCGATTTCGTCACCAAGCCCTGGACGCATCAACAGCTTTTACAATCGGTCAAAACGGCGCTGGAATTATCTGCGGCAAGCGCTATTCATTCGGCGCTTCCGACGCGTGAAAAACTTGATGAGCAATATGATTTTGGGGCTTTAATTGGCAATGATCCCAGACTGCTAAAAATCCTCGAAGTCATCGGACGCGTCGCCGCAACCGATGCTTCCGTGCTGATCACAGGCGAAAGCGGCACGGGTAAGGAACTCATTGCCGAGGCAATTCATCGCAACAGTCCGCGCAAAGCTGCCGCGTTTGTCAAAGTGAATCTCGGCGGGATTCACGCACAATTATTTGAAAGCGAAATGTTCGGACACGTCAAAGGCGCGTTCACCGATGCGCGGAATGAT
>JANMKB010000656.1:0-12033 GCA_031371805.1 Blastocatellia bacterium
TTCATCGTGATGATGGCTGGCCCTGGAGTCACAGGCGAAGAAATTCTCTATGAACAAAGCCGCTTGATGATGATCGCGGAAGGCTCCACCGCCGATGAAGCCGCTCGCAATCGCAACTTACAGGAAAAAATGTTTGCCGTGTTGAAATCAGAAAAAGACGAAGCAGCGGCAGAAAAGAAATTGCGCGAAGTCATGGCGGCGCAGATAACAGCAATGTCCGAAGCACAAAAAAAGGCTGCGGATGCAAACCCGGGCGCATTGCTTGCACAAATCAAAGCGATGAACAATCCGTGGTTTCGCTTCTTTGTGACGTATGATCCACGTCCGGCTCTGAAGCAAATCAAAATTCCGGTGCTGGCAATTAACGGCGAGTTGGATTTGCAGGTTCCACCCAAACAAAACCTGCCCGAAATCGCCAGAGCCTTAAAAATCGCAGGCAATAAAAAATTTCAAACGGTCGAGTTGCCAAAGCTGAATCATTTATTTCAGCCAACAAAGACGGGGGCTTTCAGCGAGTACGGAAAAATCGAAGAGACAATTTCGCCAACGGCTTTGACGATCATGTCGGATTGGATCAGGAAGCAGGCGGGTCTGAAATGACTGGAGCGCAAACGTCCGACAAGGCTGCCAGCTTGTCGGAATGTTGCCGGCACCACAGTTTTTCTCGCAAGCTGCTGCTGTGCCACGGATTCGACAAGCTGGCAGCTTATCGAACATTTGCTGAAATTTTGTACACACGATAACTATCTTCATCAATCACGGCTGAAAATCTGGCGGCGAAAAATCCTTCATCAGCGTTCAGTTCGCTGTATTCAACCGGGCCAACAACAACAAAATCTATGGCGTATTTTTTGAGTAATTTTTCGGCCTCTTCTCCGCCTAAATAAATCGTTTTCACGTCGCGTTCGCGGTCTTCAAATTTGATGCCGTGCGACCACAAATGACCGGGATAACCCATCAGCATTTGCCTGCCGCTTAAGGCCAGAACTGAATTGTGAATCGGCGCGCTCAGCATCAATGCATGCGGAGGAATTCGTTGTTTAATTAACTCTGCGACTTTCAATTCAGTTGCGCCAAAGAGCAAAAGATTTTCGGTCGGCGACAGACCGCGCAGGACATCCAGTGAACCCGACAAAACGAGCAGGAGCAGCAGGGTAATACTCAGCAGAAACAAGCGTCGCGTCCAAAATTTAGCCAGAAATCCTGCCACCAAAGCGCAGGAAATTAAATACCAGTAAACCAGAACTTTGATATTGTCCCAGGGCCAGGGCGCGAGTAAAACTACATTTGGAATGATGAAGCACAGCAGGAAAGGCCAGTAAAATCGGCGTGTTCTAAGCGCAGCAAAAATTAGCGCGAGTAACAGCACAAATAAAAGCAGGCCAAAGTTCAGGACATAAAATTTGAAGATTGAGGAATCTCCTGCTGCCCAGCCAAAGTGAAATTTGAATAATGAACTGCGGGTTCCTGTCCCGCTTAACCACCAGGCCTGGGGTAAGGACAACACACCTGCCGGAATGAAAAACGCGAGCCAGTCCCACGAAAAAAATACTAAGGCCATGACCGCGCTAACGATCATCACTGAAAAGAATCCATGCGCATGAAGCAGCGGCATTAATCCGGCAAGGATGCCAGCAACGAACAGAAAAATGCGACGGGGGGACAGGGCGACGGGGCGATGGGACGAAGTGAGTTGCGCCGTTTCGCTCTGTCGCTCTGTCGCCCTTTCGCACAAAGCTTCCCACCACAAAATCACGATCATCGCAAAAACAGGAATGCCAAACAGCAATGACCGTTGCGGCACAATCAGCGTCGTCAACATATTGCCCCACTCCAAATTCAAAGCATCATTTTTGGTATAGCTTTGCGGCAAGTGAAGCAGGAAATCCCACCAGCTAATATTCGTATTTTGAAAATCACGCAGGCAATAAACAAAGCCCAGCCCGCCGCTGAAAAAAAACAAAATTGGAGCAATGTGGGCGGCAATTTTGCTCTGCGTTAATTGCTCCGTCAGCAATTCAAGCAATCCGACTAAAGCTAAAATTAAAATAATATTCGGGATGAAAAATGCCGCTGCCCAATCGGCTCCGGCGCGATGCAGAAAGGCTGTCAGGAAATCAATTAAGAACGGATAAGTAAATTTCAGACCGTGAAATATCGGGCTGTGCGGCGGGAAATTATCGCCATCGGCAAACGAAGTCACGACGCTGAAATGAAACGGCAGATCGCCATAATTATTGGCTGGTGCGGTATGCAAGCCATCAGCTTCGATGACGATCACGCGAGCGAAAAGCCAACCAAAAAAAATAACCCAGAGTCCGTAATAAGTTAGTAAAGAAAACTTCAAGGCAGGGCGAATTGGTGAAGGGGCGAAGCGGCGCAGGAAAAATGCCCCTGCTCCAAATATTGCGGTCGTCACACCAATCGAAAGCCAATTCAGGCCAAGCAGCAGGGCGCACAAAAATCCGATCCACGATAGCCCAACCAGGCCGATCACGGCGCCAAAGCAAAATCTGGTTTTCAGTCTCGCACGCGCAAAAATAACACCTGTCAGCAAGACACCATCTGTACAGGCGAGCAGGGTTATTAATAATGGCGGCAACAGCGAAATCACGTTTGGCATTTGAAGCAGGGAATAAATTAATAATTATTTGACATCTAAAACTATGCTGTTCACATATATCACGAAGCTGACGGTTTTATGCAAGCGTGTTCAACCTGTGACGAGTTCTCTAAACATTCGTGAAGACTCGCAGCCGCAAAATCGCTATGCTTGCGCTCGTGATAAATGCCCGATATAGTCTTATGAGTATCCTATCGCAACATCGGTAACTATAAGGAGTATTTAATGAATTTGGAAAGTAATGCTAACCGAGCAACAGATGGATTGACTGTGAAATTAGAAGCCGAAGCCAAACTCCCAACCGAATTTGGACAATTTAAAATTGTCGGATTTCGCAGCACAATCAGCGACGAAGAATTTGTCGCTTTAGTCAAAGGTAAACTTGACGCCACCACACCAACCCTCGTGCGGATTCATTCGCAATGTTTGACTGGCGACGTGTTTCATTCCCTGAAATGCGATTGCGGCCCACAATTGACTCGCGCCATGGAAATGGTGCAGGCCGAAGGCGCAGGCGTCATCGTCTATCAGCAACAGGAAGGACGCGGCATCGGCATCGTCAACAAAATCCGCGCCTACGCCTTGCAGGATCAGGGCGCAGACACCATCGAAGCCAATGTAAAATTGGGCTTGCCAGTTGATGCACGCGAATACGATCAGTGCGCTCAGGTCATCAAATTGCTGGGCGTGCATCAAGTCCGTTTGATGTCAAATAACCCGGACAAAGTTTGTGCGTTGCGGAAAGCTGGACTCGAAGTTGTCGAACGCGTCCCGCTGGAAGTGAAATCCGGCAGCCCCGCTTTCAGGTATCTCACGACCAAAAAAGAAAAGATGGGACACCTGCTGAAATTGAATGGAATTTTCTAAAGGCTGAACGCAGAACGATGAATGATGAAGTTCAGACAATTCATCATTCATCGTTCCTGTTTCATCATTCGATAGACCGTCTCAAGCGGTAATCCCACCACATTTGAATAGCTGCCTTCGATGCGCTCAATAAACCGTGCCGCCAGACCCTGAATGGCATAGGCTCCGGCTTTGTCGTCAGGTTCTCCGCTCATTGCATACCAGTTAATTTCCGCTTCACTCATAGCTGAAAATTTGACCCGGGTGATGGCAACTTCGCTTGTCACCTGTTCGTTGCGCACCAAACTCACCCCCGTCAAAACTTCGTGCCAGTTGCCGCTGAGCAGGCTGAGCATGCGCTTTGCATCAGCAACATCAAGTGGTTTTCCAACTGTTTCATTGCCAATCACGACAGTGGTGTCTGCGCCCAGTACGATTTCGGCTGGCTGCGCGACTGCTACGGCTTTTTCGTGCGACAAGCGGCGCACATAATCATGTGGAGATTCGTCCCGCAACTGCATTTCATTAATATCGGCGATTCGCACAGTAAAATTAATCCCAGCAGCACGCAGCAATTCAGCACGACGTGGTGAAGCGGAAGCGAGGATAATAGAAGGAATGTTCATAAATTTTGCGGGAACAATAAAAAATCAAATTGGACAATGAATATTGCTTTGTCTACACTGACAAGCGCCCTATTCGACCACAGAGGTTTTTGCATGTCTAATCGGAAAAGAGCTTTGTCATTATCAATCATTGGTGTTTTTGTTTGCGCCGCAATTTTTTATTACCTGCCGCTGCGCCAAATTCAGGCCCAGCAACCACAGGATGACCGCGAAAAATTAGCGAAGACGCCAGCACCCATTGGCACTCTCAATGATCGTTTGGACAAAGACGATGGCTATGCAGCGGCACTGTTTTTTTCGGCTGATATTGGTGGCAACTTAGAAGTTTGCGGCTGTCCGATTCGTCCGCTTGGTGGTGTCGCACGCAGGCTCGGTTACATCAACGCTTTTCGCCAGCGCAGCCCCGAAGCAGCAACGATAATGATTGATGCGGGACATATTTTTAGTGATGATTTGGACGAAACAGGCAAGCTCAACGCGGATGCAAAATTGATGAACGATTGGATTGGGCGTGCCGTCGCGCAAATGGATTTAGCCGTCATCAATGTGGCGCACCGCGATTTATTTTATGCGCGCCGCTTTGTTGATAAGCCAGAATTCCTGCACGATTCACGTTATATTTCCGCGAACATTTCGCCGCCGTCACAACCCGGTGGCGGGCCTCCTGCATATACAATCAAAACGCTCACTGGCAAGCGCCTGAAAAAACCTGTGCGCCTTGCTTTCATTGGGTTGAGCGAGTTTCCGCCAGAGGAAAAGAAAAACAAAATCGCCGGCCTCGGATTCACATTTACTGATCCCCTGGAAACCGCCAAAAAAACGCTGGCAGAAATCAGAGACAAGGCCGACATCAATATCATCGTGGGCTACTTCAAACCGGGCACGGCGAACAAACTTGCGCTGCAAAACCCTGAGCTTGATTTGATCATTGCTTATGATGATCGCGGCATTGTGTCTGACCCCAAACAAGTCAACAATACGTTGATCTTATACGCGACAAGGCAGGCAAAATATTTAGGCGAATTACGTTTTTATGCTGCTGCGAATGGCGAGATTGAGCGTTTTACCAATCGTTATGTAGAGCTGGACAAAGTGATTCCTGATGATCCGGCAATGCTGGTAATGACCAAAAAAGCGCGCGCTGAAATTGATGTCGTACAACAAAGAGTAGCGGAAGAAATTGCGGCGGCGCACAAAGACCAGCCGACGATTTACGCGACTTCAGAAACCTGTGCGAAGTGTCATCAGGAGGAATACGACAAGTGGAAAACGACCCGGCATGCAAACGCCTTTGCCGGACTCGAAACCAAAAATCGCACGTTTGATAATGCCTGCGTCGGCTGCCATTCCGTCGGCTTCCAGAAACAGGGTTTCATTAATATAAAAGCGACGCCAAATTTTGCCAACGTGCAATGCGAAGCTTGTCACGGCCCCGGCGCAGAACACGCGGCAAAACCACAGAAAGGTTTTTATAAAACTCCGCCGGTGCCATCAACCTGTATCAGTTGCCACGACCGCGAAAACAGCCCAGATTTTGTGTTCGATAAATATTGGCCAATGGTCGCACATGGTAAGAAATAGGCAGCAATCATATGACTGAATATCCCGAACTCGAAAAACTCAAAGCTGACAACGAAGCATTACGCGAACAAGGCAAAGAATGGTTATTTACCTCACTCGAAAAAATTTGTGCTGAGATCAATACTGAACTAACGCCTAAAGCGCCGGAGCCTGTAACACCACCGCCTGAGCCGGCGTTGCAGGTTGGCACGCAGGACTGGCAATTTGAAACTGGTGATTCGATCAATAAATCATTGATGATCGGCGAACGAATTGGCATTCGTCACAAGGGCAAAACGCTGACCGTTGAGGTTGGCTGGCCGCGCAAAACCGAAGACGGCTTTGTGCCTGATGCGGGACTGGCACGAGCGCGGGTAAGCCTCAGCGCAAACGTTTTTATTGACGCAATTTTGCTGGCTGAATTAGCGCTCAGGAAAGATCGGGACAGTGGGGAAATTAGCTGGCAGTTATTGTCCGGAGAAAAAATATCGGAGGAAGGATTGCGCAGCTACATTGAACGCGTGATGATGGATTAAGGCGCGACGGTAAAGCTGTCTATTCAAATCCGACTATCAGTTGCTGCCTGGTAATTAATTAGGGGGTTGGAAATTCCCCTTCTCATAAATGATCATCAAGCCACATCCGACGCTGAAAATTCCAGCCAGGACGCGCGCCGAAAGATTTGCCAGCCTGAAACGTGAAGAGGTCAGGTGAAAAGGTAAACCAAGTAACGAACTTAGTACCATCATTCCAATGATCGAACCAACGCCAAAAACGGCAATATAAATCATCCCCAGCAATGGCGTCGGAAGCGAAGACAAGACCAGTAACATCAGGGCTGCGCTCCCTGCCAGGCCATGTACTAAGCCAATCAAAAAAGGACGCTTGCCAACCGCGTAGTTGTGATGAAAAGGTTCCGTCTGAGAATGTTTGGCGGCTGATTCCTGATCGTGAAAGTGCGGATGAAGATGAACACGTGCGCCGTGCTGGTGTTGATGCAGGTGCAATTTATTTCCCTGCCTTATCTTCCATAATGCGTTGAAGCCTAGGCCCACCAGCATCAAACCTACGCCGAGTTCCAGATTATTTGCTGTGCGATCACTGATTTGGATTTTCAGAAAAAGGACTACGGCTCCGGCAGCGAAAAGCGAAATCGTATGTCCAAGCCCCCACAATCCTCCAATTATTGACGAGCTAAGCCAGCTTTTGCGCTCGCTGACAATGGTCGAGACAGCCGCTAAATGATCCGCCTCAAGCGCGTGCTTCATCCCGAAAACAAAGCCCGCACCAAGCAATGTCAAAGTTTGCATGTCAGTAGCTGGTTGCATAAAAGTCTACTCGCTTCAGATCAATCACTGCGCCGATATTCAGGTCAGAGATTAATCATACCACGAAGCCAGGTCTTCACCAGTCATTGCTGACGCTTGCAAAATTTGCATCTGGTCTGATCACTGAATACTGATCACTGACCACTGGCAAGAATACTCCCGTGAGGCCGAACAACGATTTTGGGTCAGTGAGCAGAGAGCAGTGATCAGTAGTCAGTAAAAGAGTCTCTTCATTCGATTGAAAACCGTCATAAATTGTCTTAGCTCTTCTGCAACAACATCCAGAAAAGATCATCTGCCAGATAAGGGAGCGGTAAATATTCAGGCAGGATATTCAGCAATTTTCCAGCTTGTTTTCCGAATGGCAAACTTTCCAATTTGTACTGCAACAATGATTTGGCGTGGCCGCCATTAATCCATTTCGATGGCCGGCCCCGGGCGATGGGACGAAAGCCATATTGCGCGGTCAGCGCTTTTAAGTCGTCAGGCGCAAACCAGCGCAAAACACTGGGCGGGCTGTATTCGTGCCAGTTCTGACCAAATATCTTTGCGGCAAAACTATCTTTGTTCCAGGTTTCAATTAACCAAAACCCGGATGGTTTGGTTGCGTCAGCCGCTGCTTTCAGTGCCTTCTGCAAATCGGCAAAATGCGCGATCACCTGAATCATGCTGATCAAATCGTAGGTTTCATTATCGGACAGAGTTTCCAGCGTTCCGGCTGTTACTGAGAGCTTAAGTTCATTACGCCCATATTCAGCCATCCGAGGGTTCGGCTCAAGGCCGTTTCCCTGCCAGCCGGAATCAGTAAAGCCCTGCAAGACAAATCCGGCAGCCGCACCAACATCCAGCATTTTTCCAGCCTTCATATAACGTGTTAACAGCTTGCCATAACGACGCCCGTGATTGCGCAGGAGGCGACCTTCACCTAAATAATCAGGGTAGCCTGCACCGCCGCCCTGAAAATATTCGTTGGCATAAATTTGTTGGGTATGACTAGTAACAGGAACTATCTCAGCAAATCTATGCTGGCAATGATCGCAATCACGAATCCAATAACCGTGTGCGGCAAATACACGCTGCGTATTTTTCTGACAAATTGGGCAAAGCATGCTGGTTAATCCGTAGCGTAAATAATAACGGGCTTAGTATGTGACCAGTTGACAATTTTAGTATTTATCTTTTGCGCTCTATCTTCGCGCAGTATGTTATTTCTGTGTAAAGAAGAAGTTATTCTTTCAATTAGCCTGCGCAACCAGTTTTCAGGTCGTTGATAGCGATAAACTTCGCGCCAGGCTGGCGGCGGACTGTTAATGTCAGGGGGATAAGTATCTTCGGGATAATAGTCCAAAAAATATTGATTAATCGCAACATAACTATGCTGAAAATTCACCGGATCAGTAGTATGAGCATCCGCTTCCGGCTTAGCCAGCCTGAAGTTCTTAAATGAACTATTGTCCTGAAAGCCAGCGAAATATTGCAGGAGTCGCTGGTCGCTGCGATGGACATAAAGCGGGCGATCATGGTGTGTTTGATAGAAAGCGAATATCGCACGCGCATTATCTCCGTGCGCACGGTAGCTTTCATGTAATAAATAAAGTAACGGAAGCGAACTGATTATTAATAGGCTAATAATTGCCATTTGAATTTTATTGGAGTAGCTACTTAAGAAAACAGCCAGGGTTACTAACAAAGGTGCAGTATACATCAGCATATACGCTTCAATTTTGTAGAGTGGGGTGTATGGCTTTGTACTCACGGGATAGAAGGTCAGGATTAAGAGCAACGTTAGCGACCATAACAAAGGTACCCGGCACTCACCCGAAATACTTTGCTTTTGCCGCCAATACTTAAATACTCGCTGAACGATTATCAACAGTAAAGCAATAAAACTTAGCCCGACATAATGGAAATCAACCAGCATCCAATAAAAATATAACCACACTGAGTTTTGTACATTAAAGCTCCCTGCTGTTATCGGAGCATGGGACGCCTGATCGTGCAAAACTAAATCCAGCCGCATCAGCCCATTACCTGAAACCTGCTGAAAGATAAAAAATTCAAACACAAAAATAATCAGAAAGCCGATTACTAACCATATCCAATTCCACTCTATTCGTCGTCTAAGTAATAAAACCAAAAGGAAAAAAGGCGCGATTAAAATTGCTACAAACTTGGTGGCATAAGCGAAACCCAACGCAATTCCACTGACCAGAAAAAACCATCGCTGTATTCTTATGATCTTACTTTCGTCAGCCCGAAGAAAGTAATATATGCTGGTCAATAAAAAGAAGCTAAGCGGAACATCGGCCATTGGCTGGCTGGCAAAAATAATTTCCAGGGGGAAAATTGCGAGCAGCACTCCGGCAAGTAATCCGGCGCGTTCTCCTTGCAAGTAAGCACCCATTAAATAACCGACAACTACTACTCCTAATGAAGTAAGCATCACCCAGAGAGTAGAGCTAAAATCATTGATGCCAAATATCTTATAACTTACAGCCAACGGAAAAAGTAATCCCCAGCGCGTAGTTTGCTCATAAAAATATCCCGGATTCCAATGCCCCTGCGCTATTTCCCAGGCGGACAAACTATAAGTAAAAGGATCACCCGGCGAAATGCCGTAAAAGAATATTAAGCGGAGGGCAAAAGCCACAATCAAAATACCCGCTAATTTGAGGTGGTTTTTGTTGAGGTAGTTTAAAAACATCTGTTAGCTCGGCAAGGCTGAGGAAAATCAATCTCTTATCTCATTAGGCTTAAGTTTAAAAAGACAATACTCTCCACAATCTGAAATCAATGGGTAGGAGTGGCGTAAATCAGCAGCAAATTTTTCTTTCGCTCGCAACGCACTTTTCGCAACCAGGTAATATTTAGCTCCGCGTCTGGCAAAGATGGCAACTGATTCCAGTGACTGTTCTTCAGTACAAATATTGAACCCCTTATGATCCGTCCAGAACAGCATGAAAGAAGCGTTATATGCCAGACGATAGCCATCTTCATCTCGACAATCTCCACCTGTAGTTAATACCAGGTCATCTTTAGGAAGTAAAGGTATAAAAGATTTAGCACACGCCAGTAATTCTGCTCCTTTAGGATTATTAAGATCAACTATTATCTGCCGGGCTTGAAAAAGCACTATGCCACAAAAGCTGACAATACCAGCGTAAATAATCAAAGCTTGAAATAGTGATGCCTGCGAGAAGTTATTTTCTGACTGCTCACGCACAACAAAGGAGGTCAGCAACATTAACGCCGTCACTGCAAACATTACCGAAGCGCCCAGCATCCATAATGCAACATTTTTCTGCCACAAAATTCCGGCCCCGGCTCCCAACAAGACGGTCAGGAGTCCTGACATAGCAGCCAATAGTTTTGTCCATTGAGCACTTGCCTTGATCTGTTGAATCGCTTCAACTCCATTGCCCACTAAAATTGCTGCTGGAGGAACAGACACTACATGATAATACGCCGCCCATTGATCACCCAAAGTTCGAGCAGAAACTAAATAATAAAGCCAGATTGAAACTAACCAGTACACAGAGTACCTGACAGATTGCTCCGTTCGTCGCAACCAGAATCCAAGCGCTGAAATAATGATTCCTGCCGGCATAAATACATAAAATACTTCTGAACGAGTAAGGCCGATAATAAATTTTGGATTTGTGAATAAATCCCAGCCAGCCCAATGATATTCACTGGATAAACCTAAAGAGTTTCCGTACACAGTCCAGAACTGATGCGCGAAGACATACCATAAAATTGCAGGCAGTAAAGCGCAAATAGCGAACAGGTATAATCTAAATTGGCGCAGGGCTGAAAATCCAAACTTCGTCAGTACAAGAACAGCAAAAAGTAACCCGATATGTGCGGCAGGGACTTTGGCCAGAATTGTTATCGCCGTCGCAATACAAGCTGCGATAAAGTATTTAGTTGAATCATTCTCAATCCAGCGAAGAAAGAAATACGCGGCTAAGATATAGCTTAGAAACATCAAGCCTTCCGCCTGAAGTGTAGTAGAAATATTTATTATCAGCGGATTGAAGGCAAAAAATATTACTGCGGCAACTGCTCCGACTGGAGGTAATAAGTAACGCGCGAACTTAATAAAAGCAGCTAAAGTCAGTAGTGAAAAGATATATGACAGGATTCTTCCGAGGTGTTCATTATAACCAAAAATCTTATAGCCAGCCGCAATCAGCCAGGGGAAAAGTGGAAACTCGGACTCGACATAACCGGGGCCATCACCGCGCCAGTCAATGCGGGGGTAGAATAAATTCATCCCTTCGCGGTAATAGTTTCTGGCGATCCCGGCAATATCACATTCGCGCCACGAAGGGCGATCAACCGGATGCCAGACATCTATCGCCCTGACTCCGGCTCCTAACATAAAAAGACAAATAAAGATTAATGGCAACTTTTTCATTGTACTTACCTTAAGCTACTTTGGCTTACTTCTAACCAGTAAAAGATGTGGATATGGCAGGTAATTTTTCAGTGAATAAATATTCATCGAAGTGAATCCAACCTGAGCCAGTCTGGCAAGCCACGCTTCATTACTACGATAGTAAAAACTGTCTTTCGGATTTACTAACAAGTCCGGCAGAAAAATATAGTAAAGCTTCAGACGCGGACGAGTTGTAAGGTCTTTGACAATCATTAGGCTACCCGGTTTTAGTACTTCAAATAATCTTTCCAGTAAACGGTCTCCGCCCTGTGGAGTCATGTGATGCAACAAATCCATGCAATACGCGGCATTCGGTTGATAGGGAATATTACTGCTGGCAGGATCAGCACAAATAAACTCTGCATTTTTTATTTGTAACACCTGAGCTGCGCGTTTTGCCTCATCCATGCGACGCTGACTTAATTCCATTCCGATGAATTTACAATCCGGTCTTTTCAGCGCCAGATAAAGAGTAAACAAACCAAACCCCCAACCAACATCCAATACAGTTCCCTCGACGGGCAAATGTTGTTCAATAGTATCAAGCATTTCACCCGACATTATTTGAAAGCGAACGCGTGAATACCAGCGGGCAACCAGTGGATACAC
>JANMKB010000351.1:0-3788 GCA_031371805.1 Blastocatellia bacterium
CACGACTGAAACAACTAAAGCAACGGCCGCCATTACTGCTCCGGCTTGCATCCAGGAAAATGTTCGGCCAAATAATTCTGCGAACCAACCCGGTTTTTGTTGTTCGGCTTTTGCCTGCGCGATGCGCGCTCTAAGCTTGAAATCAAAATCGGCAGGAGCAGTTACACGCGGCAAATCTTTGACCAACGCAGAGATGTCGGCAAATTCGCTGGCTTCAGCTTTTGCCACTGCGAGGCGTGCTTTCAGGCTGGCATTGAAATCTGCTGGCGCGTCCACGCGCGGCAAATCCCGGAGTAACGACAAGATACCCTGCCAGTCGTCAGAATTTTTATTGGGTAGGGGGTTATAACCCTTCATAAATTAAAATCTCCTTGAAGCCAATATTCTTAACTATCAATTCACTGCTATTTCCAAAATTCCACCACCTGATCCAGAGATAAATCACCTGCTACAAATATTCACTTAGTTTTTCCTTGAGCAAATTCCTGGCCCGATTGATCCGCGATTTCACCGTTCCATCAGACAGGCCCAGCACCTGGCTGATTTCCTCATAACTGCGCCCTTCCACATCGCGCAAAATAACGGCGGTGCGATATTTTTCGGGCAACGTCGTGATGGCTTTTGCTACTGCCCGCCGGCGCTCATCATTAATCATCGTAGTGTCCGGGCTGACATTTCGTTCATCCGGCAATTCCATTTCAACTTCATCGCCATCTTTATCAAAAAAAGTTGGAATCGGAATCAGCTTGCGGCGTTTGCGCTGACGCAAATCGCTAATCGCCAGATTCGACGCGATGCGATAGATATACGTCGAAAAGCTGTAATTCGCCTGATAACGATCTACATTCATATAGACACGAACAAAAGTTTCCTGCGCCAAATCAACGGCACGCTCATAATCATTCAACATCCGATAGACAAAATTCGTAATCGGATTGCGATAACGATTGACCAGTTCCTGAAAAGCCAGTTCCTCACCGATCCGGGTTCCGGCAATTAACATGTGGTCGTCCATGCGTTCAACCGGAATGGTATGGTCATACCTCAATTCACTGCCAGTACGTGCGCCCGTGCTGGCATCTATTGGGTTTTCAAGTGCCTGATTATGAGCGGCGTGATTGAAATCAGCGCCTAGTGTGAGTGTGGTCATCGTTTCAGGTTGAGGAACACTTACCTCATTCGTTACTACATCGTTATTAGTCCTGTTGCTCGAATCGTAACCCGAAAGATCGTTCATTTTTGCCATTCTCAAAATTGCCTGTTATGGGCAGCCATCGTTGATATCTCTTGCCGGAAATTTACCTTGTGGCGATGGGGCGGCTCGCGGGGTTAACAAAAGTGGGGCGAGTGCCAAAGTATACACGATCTTTACATCCACTACACGCCACGTTTCCTGTTTTGTTCCCCAAAAAATTTAACAAATACCTGCTGGACTGTTTTACGAACTTAAGCGATACTTGCGTTGTGCCTGCTGCGCCGAGTTCTGGCGCCCCAATCAATTAAGAGTGTTCTTCAATGCGGGAGAATGGACTATGAAGTCAAAGGTTTTGGATGGAACTGACTCATTTGCTCGGCAAATAATGGCGCTTGTCTGCCTGGTTCCGTTATGGAATTGTGCCGCTGCTGCCTCGCTTGGTTTTCTGGTGGTTTACAGTGATGCTGACGATTACAAAGTCCTCACTGGAATTCTTTCTGCCGCAAACGTTGGCGGCTGGCTGTACTGGCTGCTGGGCAGCTTATCGCACTTGCGCACCGCCATTAAGCATTGGCTCAAATCTTCACAGCCGCCACATCCAGGCTTTCGTTTCGTCGGACTGGTTTCCTTCGGGGGGGCTGTCAGTTGGATCGGCGTCCTTTTTTTGCTCGCCTATGGAATGCTTGGATAGTTGTTACGGAAATTTCTGCTTCTCCGCACAAATATGTAAGGCTTATTCAAAGTAGCAAAGATAAGGGAGTCAGGATGAGATTTAAGGCTTCCTCAATGCGTGCCTCGAAATAGCGCCGTGCTTGCGCGAGGTTTTCCCAGCCTAATTTCCGCAACACGCCTATCGTTAAATTATTGAAGATCGCTTGCACCCGCCCGCCGTTTTTCGTCGTGTTACGAATCGCATCTTCGTGAAAGGTCACATCGCGCCGATAATGCAAGCCCGTTTCAATGCTCCAATGCCCCCGCGTGGCGGCAAACAACTCCTGCGCCCCGGCTTCCGCCACCGACCAGGACGTAATGCCATAGATCGTTTGCTCGCTCACTTTCCCACTCTTGATCTCGGTGCTCGTGCGCTGCATGCGAAAGACCTGCTCCAAATAGGGAAATTCCAAACTTCCCGCCAACCGAAAACTGCTCACCAATGCGCGCTCGTCCAAGCGTCCGTGCCCTTTCTCGACACTCGTGGCGCGGTCGAGGTAGGCATCCGTGCCGTGGGCAAAATGCGCCCCCGCCGCCCGATACAACCCCCCTTGATTGGCGCGTAACTTCCACAAATAATCGCCCCCGCGTTCGACGATGGTGCGCGACAACCCTTGTTGCGCAAAGATCGCATCCCCGCTGATCACTTTATTTTTGACCGGCGCTTGCGCCAGCAACCGCTGCGCCGCACTGATCTCATTCTCGCCCGGTTGCAATGCCGTTTGCTCGATGACGGCATTGCTCGCCGCTTCCTGCAAGGCGAGTAAATGTAACTGCCGTTCACTCTCCGCCGCCACCGTGCCACACAAGACTTTGCCATCCAGATTGAGGAGTTCTTTTTCGGCTCCGCTCAGAGCTTGAAAAAACGCCCCGACTTTTTCCTCCAGGGTGGGCGCGGGAAGGTTGTGCCCCAGCACCCGTTGCCAAGTCGAAGCCGACGGCATGCGCTGCCAGGACAAGGCCAACTTGTCCCGGCAGAAAGCGGAGCGGTGCGCCAGCCAATCCGTAATGGCGGCGGGCGTATCTTGCTGACAGAATTTGGCGACACTCAACAACACCAGCAACGGTGGCAAGGGATAGCGCACGCCTTTTGGTTCGCGCTGATCCGGGATGTCGGCGAAGCGGGCGGCCAGACTCGGCAAGGGGATTTCTTCTGTGCTATGCTCCATGTCAGACTCTCCTTGTTTGGTAAAAAATAGTTTGTCACGACTACATCAAACCAAATGAGGCGAGTCTTTTCAATTTTTCAAACAACTTCCCTACTTTGAATAAGCCTTACACAAATATGTGCCCCCCTTACAATCAGTTGTCTTACTCCTCCAACCTGCATATAATTCGGCGGCAGCTTTTTTGGCTGAATGATTAAATTTATTTTGGAGGATTAAAAATGAGCCTGAATATTGGCGATGTAGCGCCTGACTTTGAGCTTGCCAGCCATAACGGCAAAAAGGTCAAGCTTTCGGATTTCAGGGGTAATAAGAATGTTTTTATTGCGTTCTACCCCCTGGATTGGACACCTGTCTGAACGGTGCAGATGCCTTCCTACGAAGCTGATTTAGCGCGCTTCGCGGAAGCGGATACCCAGGTTCTGGGTATTTCAATTGATTCAATCCCTTCCCACGTCGCCTGGGCCAAAAGCCTCGGTGGTATCACTTACGACCTGCTCGCAGATTTCAATCCCAAAGGCGAAGTAGCCAAATCTTTCGGTGCCTATCGTGACGCTGATGGCATAACCGAACGTGCCCTGTTTGTGATTGATAAAGAAGGCAAAGTCGCGCACGTGGACATCCACGATATTTCCAAACAACCCGACAACGAAGAAATCTTCGATGTCCTGAGAAAATTGTAAAAACCGCTTCGGGTTTCGCGTTTTGCGTTTCGA
>JANMKB010000662.1:0-1680 GCA_031371805.1 Blastocatellia bacterium
TGTCGAAGCAGCAGGTGGCTCATTAATTCATGACCGCGCTATTCATCCTGATTTACAGGAACTGGTGTCGCCCAATGAAAATATTCGCACCTTTCGCACCTCGCTCAATCTGTTGGGCGATGGTTATGTCGAAGCCATTGCCGATGAAACGCTGCTTGATATTGCGCGCAACCAGCCACGCCAGAGTGGTGGCGCAATTGCCGGGCAAATTATTCGCGTTCCCTTGCTCGAAGCGCCCGGCCTCACCCGCGTCGCTCGCTTTGGCTGGAAAAATCAACACGCCAGCCTGCTTTCATTTTCGGCGGATGCTTATCTCAATGAAATTGGAATTACGAGCCGTTTGCTCACGCAGGAAAATACTTCGTCGGGCAATTCAGTCGCGGCGTATGACACCGTGTCTGAAATTGAAGACAAGGACAACGACATAGACGCGTTCACGCGTTTTATGCGGGCGACAAAAGCGCCAGCGCGTGATGTGGCAGTGATGGCAACGCTGGAGGCACGATTCGGTGAGCAACTCTTTAATCAAATCGGCTGTGCAATTTGTCATGTGCCGAGCCTCACTACCGCGCCCGAAGGAAGTTCCCTGAACGGTGGAACGTTTATTGTGCCGTCCGCGCTGGGCAATAAAATCATTCATCCGTTCAGTGATTTTCTGCTCCACGATGTCGGGACAGGTGATGGCATTGTGCAAAATAGCGAGCAGTCAACCGCGAACAAATTACGCACCCCACCATTGTGGGGAGTTCGCACCCGCAATCGGCTGATGCATGATGGATCGTCACTGACTTTCGATGAAGCAATTCGCCGCCATCGCGGTGAAGCGGGCATCGTGAGCAACCGCTACAATACGCTCAACGAAAGGCAACGCGCACAAATTGTCAGATTTTTGCGGTCGTTGTAATAGCTCAGGGATGGAGCGCGACGGTTCGCCATCGCGCTCCACCTGATTTTATTTGAGACGCGGAAACTGATCGGGATTGTCCGTGAACAACGCATCTACGCCGAGTGTCTCAAGGAAATACAACATTTCCTCGCGCACGCTCGTAAATCGTCCGGGACTTTTCCCCGAAAAAGTATAGGCAGTCACGCTCAATTTATTCTCATGCGCCAGCTTAACAATTTCCGGCTTGCCATCTAATAAATTCTTCGCCGGGCCAATTCCGACCGCAAACGCCTTTGCTTTCTGTAGCCCTTCTGCTGTCAACCAATCTTTTTGCTGCGCACTAATCAGAAACACCAGCGGCACTTTCGTCTTCATTTCCAGCTTCATTTTCCTGAGCGATTCAGGGCTGAAAGATTGAATGATGACGGGCGTTTTCGCATTCGGTAAGTTATTTTTTTTGAGTTGAGCCAGCACCAGCTTTTCCATATTGAAGCCGCGCTTGCCGTAAACTTCAGGCGCTTTCGTTTCAGGATACAGCCCGGCTTTATTTCGAATTAAATCAATCGCCTCCTGCCACGAAGGGATTTTTATGCCCGCAAACTTTGGATCAAACCACGAACCAGCATCCAGTTGCTGAATTTCCCTGAGCGTAAAATCCGAGACAGACCAATGCTTGACGGAACCTTCCAGCCGGAAGCGGTCAGGGAAAATCGTGGCGACATTGGTGGTGCGCTCAAGCGTCAAATCGTGCAGACAAACCAACACGCCATCTTTCGTAATCTGCAAATCCTGCT
>JANMKB010000663.1:0-12025 GCA_031371805.1 Blastocatellia bacterium
GGGCAAGGCACTTTCTGCCAGTCCACCAAGTCGCTACGGCTCCTCGTACTGTACCGAGCGAATCAACATATAGCCTACTGAACGAATCGTTTTGATGAAGCGCGGATTTTTTGGATCATCGCCGAGCTTGCGCCGCAACAAAGAAATATGGACATCAATTGAACGATCAAAGACTTCGTAATCGCGCCCGCTGATTTCGTCCAGCAATTGTTCACGACTCAGGACGCGGTCTGCGGCACGTGCAAGGCACAATAACAAATCAAATTCCACCGCTGTTAATGATAATGTCTGGGCACCCAGCACAGCTTTTCTGGCTTCAGGATTGATCCGCAAATCATTGACGACAACCTCCGTGTCAGAATTAATGACCGTCTGTGCGGTGATGACTGAGCGGCGGGTCACGGCTCGCAAACGCGCCAGCAATTCCCGCGTCGAAAATGTTTTCGGCAAATAATCATCCGCGCCAATTTCAAGCCCGACGATGCGGTCAGATTCATCGCCCAGCGCGGTCAGCATCAGGACAGGCACCGTCGAAACACGCCGAATCTGGCGCAGGACTTCAAAGCCATCCAGCCCCGGCAACATCACATCCAGGATCACGGCATGATAATTTTCGCGGCTGACTTTTTCCAAACCGCTCGGCCCTGTGTGCGCGGCTTCAAGGTCATAACCCATCGGTGTCAGGTAATCCTTTACCAGACGACAAAGTTTGACGTCATCATCAATCATCAAAATTCGTGTGGGAGGAAATTCGCTATTCATATCTGTTCTACATATCGGCTCAAGCCAGTGTTGCTGATACCAGCAAACCAAGTGTAGCCACAACGAACAACAAAATCAGCAAGCTTTACAGTTCCTTAACAATTTTCTGGTTGTGACACATCAAAGCTTTACGTTGTGTGGGTATCTTTGGCTCACGACAGCAGGAACCGGATTTCAGATACGCTGAGCCAGGTACGGTTGTCAATTCTTAGCGCATCAACGCGCTGCATTTGTGAGGAGAAGAGTATGAACAAATCATTCGTAATAGGGCTTGCACTAACTGCCTTATTGGGAGTCGCCGGCTTTGACTGGTGCGAAACAACTGTTAATGCACAGCAGGGGCAACGACCGCAAGGCCCTCCACCGCAAGGTAAAATGCCAGGACGCGGTGGCGACCCCGGCAGCGAGAGAATGGTGCTTGCCCTGCTTGATTTATCAAGCGAGCAAAAAGAGCAAATCGAAAAAATTCGTGAAAGTGAAAGAGCGGCGGCGAAATCAATTCATGAACAACTCAAAACCGTGCACGAGCAATTGCAGGCAGCGACCAAAGACGGAACCTTCAACGAATCTGCTGTTCGGTCCTTACTGGCACAAGCCCAACAACCTGAACTGGAAATCGAAGTCTTGCACATCAAAACGCACGCAGCTATTTTCAACGTGTTGACCGCTGCACAAAAAGCTAAATTTATTGAGTTGCAGGAAAAAATGGAAAAGCATCACGACGGGCCGCCCCCGCCGCGCAATTAATTTTTCAGGATTCACAGAGACTGTAGCACCACTATCAAGGAGGGCTACAGTCTCTGGTGTACGTCAGGAGACCCTAAATGATTCCGCTCGCAAAAAAAATATTCATCACCATCATTTTCATGTTTGCTTGTTGCAACATTATCCAGGTTCAGCCTGGCGGCTCCGGTGATGCCATCTGGGTGCGCAACGCCTATTATGGTGAATTTGAAACATTCGATAAATGCCTGGCGCATCAACCAGGACAGGGACAATATCACAATCATGTCCAACCAATTTGTTTGCGTGCACAACTGGATGACAATATCTCCATCGTCAGTTCAGGACGCACAGGCACGGTGTATAAAGAAAATGCCGCGCCCTGGAAACATTCGCCAATTTTGGGCTGGTCATTCGATGGATACCCGATCTACGGGCCTTATGGTTACTCCGATCCGATGAATGCCAACAGTGCGATCAAGCGCATCAAATCGGGCTTTCGATTGCGCATGATTACGCAACGTATTTCGATCCCAGACTGGACGCTTTCATTTCACACCGGAATCCCACAGCAACTTACCAGCAATCAATACGGGCCAGATGTTTCTGAAACGTATCCCCTGGGCCGCTACCATGAAGATTTTGAATGGGTGTCGGGATTAGGCGATCTTGATCAATATAACGGTCGCTTTACCGTCACGCCGGAATTCCCTGCCGGAACTTACGCTTATTATGTGACGATCAATGATGATGGTTCGCCTGCTTTCCCTTACATTTTGAGCATGCAATATTATGGCACAGTGAATGGGACTACGAATGCCAATATCCCAACTGGAGCTACTTCGTATTTTGCCAACGGAGCTTATACAGCCGCGCAAGTAACGACTCCTCAATTAAGTTCGTGGGCAACCAAAAATTCTCAACAGAACGCCCAAATCATCAGCGGCTTTGATCCAACTGCCGGAGCAACTACGACCTGGCCGAATAATGTCCCAACCGGAGCAACCACAAGTGGCGGCGTTGCCACGCCAACCAAAGCAGATACGCAAAGCATCAGCTATACAAACGCTGCGGTTTATGTCACGTCGAATAATTTGGCAAGTTACACGATGGGGCCGTGGTTCAGTGCCGGATTAAATGGCGGTGTGTTTCAGAACTTCCCAGCCGCGCAAAATTTTCGCGGACAAATCCCGCTGACACCAACTGTCGCTGCTACGAAAACACGCACAGGATTGGGGCCCGTTGGTTTGCTGGTAAATGGCGTGGCTGTTTTTAATGCAGGCGACGGTGCGAGTTATAGCAATGCCACCAGGGTTGATGTGGGCGGAGGACGTGTTGCCGCCAGTGCTTTGAACGTTTCAGCGGCATCATTTGAAAGCGGCCCGATTGCACCGGGAGCAATGGTTTCAGCCTTTTCAGTTTTCAGCGCCAAGCTGGCAACGAGCACGGCTGCGGCCACGTCTCCGACATGGCCGACGACATTAGGCGGAACAACTGTGACGATCAGAGATGCGGCGGGAACCACGCAAGCAGCCCAGATTTCGTATGCTTCACCAACCCAAATAAATTATCGTGTGCCGGAAAATGTCTCGGCAGGATTAGCCACCGTGACCATTACAGCAGGTGGCGTTGCGATCACCGGTTCGTTGAATATCACCGCCACTTATCCAAATCTGTTTTTCAACTTCAATCAGGATTACACTGCGGCAGCCTACATCACCCGCGTGCGAAATGGTCAGAACACAGATGAGCCGATCATTCAGGTAAGCCCAACCGGAATCATCACGGCACTGCCAATTGATTTCGGTCCTGAGACAGATCAGTTGTATTTGATCTGCTTTGGCACGGGATTAGGAAAAACAGCGTCGCCAGTGGTGAACGTCAACATTGGTGATGTCACGGTATCTGCCGCCTATGCCGGGCCGCAGGGAACGTGGGGCGGGCTGGATCAGTACAATGTGGCATTACCTCGCACCCTGATTGGTAAAGGCAGGGTAAATGTAACAGTCAACGTTAACGGAAAAGCGTCCAATGCAGTGACTCTTGTAATCAAATAACCCAAATCCATGAATCAGAATCCTTACAAATTTTGGCTGTCTGTATGGTGGTCAGTTTTGGCAACCGTAGCTGTAGCGCAGGAGCCAGCACGTACCGCGTGGCTGGTGAATCCGCGAGCAGCTACGATTCAGAATGAGCAACTGGCGCACATTCAACCGGAAGTGCATTCGGTCAAAATCCTGGATCGTTATTTAGAAATTCGCTCTGCCGGAATTTCGCTTTATTATCTTGGCCCGCTGCAAACGCCCATAGGTCATGTAGAAAGAAAACGACAACTCCGGTTTCAAATCCCACGTTTTCCCGCTCCCGAAAATAATGCCCACACCAGTGTCAGACCTGATGTGTTGGGAGCATTTGTTAACGGTCTGCCCATTTTTAATCAGTTCGAGATGATGTCATTTCAAGGGCAAAATCTCTGGCATTTCGATCCGATTGGCAACAGCGATGATGGCGCGTTTGTAGCAACAGGGCGACCGCGCCCGGACTTAGCACACACAAATGCGTGGGGCCTGATCGAAAATCTTTTTGCCGATGGCAGCAAACATTCGCCGATCATTGGCTACGCGTTTGATGGCTATCCAATTTATGGGCCGTGGGGATTTGCGAAGACAAACGAAACTGGCGCACTGAAAAAAATGCGTTCCAGTTATCAACTTCGGAAAATGAAACGACGCACAGAATTGGCAGATGGAACGCGCCTTACCCCCGGTCAGTATGGGCCGGAAATCAATTCCGAATTTCCGCTCGGCTCATTTGTCGAAGATTACGAATTTGTAAAAGGTAGTGGTGACCTGGACGAGTTCAACGGTCGCTTCGTCAAAACACCGGAATATCCGAATGGGACTTACGCCTATTTTCTCTCGTCCGATGTATCGGGGCGCCTGGCGTTTCCCTATGTTCTGGCGGGAAAATATTTTGGCAAAATCAGCGCCGAAGAATTAAGCCAGGCATTCACTGACAGCCTGGATCAAACAAAGCAACAGCTTCAAGCTTCAAATTGCAAAACACTCTTGTCGCTAACAAATCCACAATTAACGCTGCAAGTCACAGGCGAAGAATTAACGGCAGGCGCTCCGGTGCGGCTTAGTTTTCAGGCGCAAAATTCCAGACAGCAACCGCTGCGCTTTCTCGAATTCGTTCACGAACGCCCGCTGCATTTGCTGGTTGTTTCGGATGATTTAGCAGAATTCGAACACATTCATCCCGAACTCGCAGCGGATGATCGTTATGAAATCACGCACATTTTCAAATCCGGCGGACGATATCGTCTGTACGCAGATTTCACGCCACCAGGCGGAGTGCAGCACATCGAATCCTTTGACCTCACTGTGCGCGGCAAACAACGCACTGCCATAAAACTTGTCGCAGATAAAAGCTGGGAACAGGAAACAAACGGCATCACAGTTGGTATGACGACAAAGCAAACGTTACGCGCTGGCGAAGACATCGAGCTTTCGTTTGCAATTCGTGACAAAGCCAGCGGTAAGATTCCTGAAAATTTAACGCCGTATCTTGGAGCCTGGGCGCACTTTGTTATCATTGACGAATCGCTTGAGAGCTTTATTCATGCGCATCCCCTCGAAAATCAAACCTCTGTTCGCGCAACGAATGCGATTCACATTCATAACGAAAATTCGCAATCGCTGGGGCCACCGCCAAATAAAATTCGGACTATCACCAGTTTCCCAAAACCTGGCTTGTATAAACTCTGGGCGCAATTTCAAGTGGGCGATTCTGTCATCGCACAGCCATTCGTAGTGCGAGTAAACGAAGCAGCTAAATCATTGTTAACGAAAGTTGCGATTCCTTCTGATGCACTTCCATTAAAAATTGGCGCGCGCGGATTTGCCCCGGCGTTATTACAAATTCCGGCAGACGAGGCTGTAAAAATCGCGGTCACACGCGATGCTGAGCCGAATTGTGGCAACAGAATTATTTTCCCTTCACTGGGAATCTCGAAAGATTTACCACTGGGACAAACGGTTGTCATTGAACTCCCACCACAGCCCGCAGGCGAATTACGTTTTACCTGTGGGATGGGAATGTATAAAGGCGTTATCGTAGCTCAATGATGCATGGAAAGATTAACTCTCACACCTGATTATGACGATAGTTAGGTAAGTAGCCTCAATCAGACTCACAACTCTGAATTAATTTTGCCTCTCACCTCAACCCACGCTGGCGTGTGTCGGGACAAGTGTGTCTATACACTCGCCAGCTTTTTCGGAGGATTATTTTATGAAATTGCTGAAGATTTTTGTATTTACTTTATTCGCTTTCGTCGCAGCAGGAATTCTCTCTGTCAATCGTGCCGTCATTGGTGTCGCTGTAAGCAATAGATACTTGTGGAGGGTTGCGGCTCGACGCAGTACTCCACAAGTATTATTTGACGCGCGGAAATTGATCGGGATTATCGGTAAACAGCGCGTCTACGCCGAGCGTGGACAGAAAATAATTCATCTCTTCACGGACATTGGCAAAGCGGCTTTTGAGCTTGGTGGTAATGGTGTATGGCGTCACCGATAATTTCAAATCGTGGGCCAGCTTCACAAGCTCCGGCTGGGCCTCAAGCAGATTTTTGGCCGGGCCAATCCCATCCGCAAATTCCTTCGCTTTTTTCAGACCTTCAGATGACAGCCACGACTCTTTCATCATTGGATTAATCAGCAAAATCAAGGGCAATTTTGTTTTCAGTTCAAAGCGCATCTTGCGCAAACTTGCCGCGCTGAACGATTGAATAATGATCGGAGTTTTTTTGTCGGGCAGGTTATTTTTTTTGAGTTCCGCCAACAACAATTTCTCCATCTCAAACCCGCGCCGGTCGTAAGCTTCCGGGTCTTTGGTTTCAGGATACAAACCCGCTTTGCCACGGACTAAATTGATCGCTTCCTGAAATGTTGGAACCTTTGCGCCTTTAAATTTCGGATCGAACCACGCTCCTGCATCAAGCTGTTTAATTTCCAGCAAAGTAAAATCCGCAACGTACCAGTGCTTAATTTCACCCACCAGTTTGTAGCGTTCAGGAAAAATCTCTTTGACGTTGGTGGTGCGCTCAAGGGTTAAATCGTGGAGGCAGACCAGCACACCATCTTTGGTGACTTGCAAATCCTGCTCAACAAAATCCGCGCCCTGTTGCAGCGCAAGACGATACGATTCCAGCGTGTGTTCCGGGGCATACGCCGAAGCGCCACGATGCGCGATAAGTGTTTTTTGGGTGTATTGCGCCAGACATAAATTACTAAAAACAATTACACCTAAGATGATCAACAGGCTGTTTTTTTTCATAAGTAAGTTCCTGAGTACCCGACTCGCTCCGGCTCGCGGTACTTTCTCCTGAGCGTGGCGCCGGGTCGTTTTTTCTCCTGCACACAACTGAAAGTACCTTCGAAGCCAGAAATATTCGCTTTAATTATAGCTTACCGAACAGAATAATTTAACCGCAAACGCCTATAAGAAAGCCGTAGATTTTATCTGGTGAACGAAATGATCGCGTGCGACGGCATTATGGAAGGTGCTTACCAGCCAATCAACGTTGCATACACCTGACAATCCCCCTCAGACAATGCTAAACTGAAAGTATTGTCCGAGAAAAATCTGTTTGCCTTGTAATTATCGAAGAAAGATGAAAATTCTTCTGACTCAAAGCGTCTTCTTTTTGGTGGGATTATCACTGCTCACTTGCGTACGCAATTATTCGGAACTGGAAAGGCGGCAAACGCCAACTCCAACCATTGCTCCCCCGATCAGGGCAATCCCCAAACCTTCCCTGAGCCAGCCTGCGGCAACGAAGCCCGCACCTTCTGTCGCTGTCACAACAATTGGAACATTACCTGCGCTCATAATTCCTGTAGCTGGCATCCGCGCCGAGCAATTGCACGACACGTTTAATGACGCGCGTTCGGAAGGGCGAGTCCACGAAGCCATTGATATTATTGCTCCTCAGGGGACAAAAGTGCTGGCGGCGACAGACGGAAAAATTGTCAAACTCTTTACCAGTGAGAAAGGCGGCATCACAATTTATCAGCTTGGTCCGCAACAAAATCTGATTTTTTATTATGCGCATCTACAGCGGTATACGGATGGTTTGGCAGAGCAGCAGGAGGTGCGACAGGGAGATTTGCTGGGCTATGTCGGTGACACCGGAAATGCACAGCCGGGCAATTACCACCTGCATTTTGCGATTTGGCAAATTACCAACCCGAAAGATTTCTGGAACGGTGCAAATCTGAACCCGTATGGTATTCTCAAGCACAGATAAGCCGATGAAGGCATCGCAACTTTTGATCTTTCGTTCAATCAACAACAAGGAATTACCCCTATGATTTTTTTCTCACGAATGCTCGCGCTGGTGGCTGCGGTATTGGTCGCCGCTTTTTTTATTGCCTGCCGGAATGAAAACCGCACGGCTAATACTCCCGTCCTGCCTTCGCCGACAGTTTCGATGGTGCCGTTGGAAACGCCGATGGTGGAGCCAACGCTGACGCTGCATAGTGCCGATTACTCTTTTCTCACGCTGCCTGTCATTGATGCTTTTTTGGTAGACGAAGCGTTTGTTGCGGACACTAAAAAACAACTGGGATTGACCAGCGAGCAGATGACAAAACTGCGCACCGTAGCGCGGCAGGAAACCGCTAAATTGCGCGAAACCGGGGTTGACACATATAGCCTTTCGACCGCTGAAGCACACGAACAAGCGATGCGTACATTGACCGATGTGATCGGTGCCGCCAAAGCCCCGGAGTTTGCCAAATTCATGTTTGATCACTGGGGCGAAGAGCGCGAAGTGGCCAGCGCTTCGCCTACTCCGGCCACGAATGCGTCTCCGGTGCCAAGTCCGAAGGCCAGCAAAAACGCTTTGCCAACTGACTCCAATAATGTTCCCACTGATACACGCGTGGTTGTGAATTCCCCGGCCTATCGCATGGATGTTTTCAAGAACGGGCAATTGGTGAAGTCCTATAAGATTGGCATCGGCTATCCTGAATTCCCGATTCCGGTCGCGTTGCGCAAAGCAAACACGATCATTTTCAATCCGACCTGGACGCCGCCGGATGAACCGTGGGTCGAAGGTTCCAAAACTGTGAAGGCTGGGCAGACCGTAGCGGCGGGCAGCGCACTGAACCCGCTGGGTCCGATTAAAATTCCCATTGGTTTGCCTTCTCTGATCCATGGGGGGAAGGCACCCGCCAAACTTGGCACATTCGCGTCGCACGGGTGTGTCGGGTTGACCGATCCACAAATCCAGGATTTCGCCAAACTGCTGGCCGATGTCGGCGGCGCACAATTAACTGTGGAGCAACTCGCGCAATATGCCAAAAATCGCACGGAAACCAAAAACGTAAAGCTCGCCGCTCCAATCCCCGTCGAGTTACGCTATGAAACAATTATGGTGGAGGCTGGCAAGCTGCATATTTACCGTGACGTATATGACCGCAATACTAATTCCGAAGCTGAATTGGTGCGGGTTTTGCAGGTGTATGATGTCAGCCTTGATGATTTCAGCAAAAAAGAACGTCAACGCGTGCAGGATGCGATCAAGCTGATGGCGCGTGATGCAACAGGCAAAGCCGATACGCCCGCCGCCAGCCCTGCGCCCAGCCCCACCGCCCAGGGAAAAAAGATTGGTAATGCTGTCGAAAATAAAAAAGTGACCCGCACCGTCAAAGGCGCAAAAGAAATGGTCATCGAAATTGCCGCGTTGCAGGGCAAAGGCTATCCGGCTCCGGTAGATTTGAGTACGGGCGCGCCGCCTAAAGCAGCCGCGAAGTCAGCTAAAAAGAAATAGGGGAAAGATGAGGTGACTTTCGTTACAGGAAGGGATTTAAGCGTAATTTGATGTTCACTTCAGTCAAACTTAATCCTCACCTTTTATCATATTCTTTTAATTCAATTCGTGCGGTAAAATGAAGCTCCTCATAGTATTGCTCCATTTGAGGAGCTTCATTCAGACAATTTTGATTGTAACAATAACCAAACCGGGAGGTTTGCGATGAAGCGCTTTTTCTTACGCAGCACAGTTTTTTCAACTATTCTTTTCCTCACCTTAAATCTTTCTCTCCAAGCACAATTCGATTCTGCCACTGTCCTGGGGATAGTCCATGATGCCACTGGCGCAGGATTGCCCAACGCCACGGTGACAATTAAAAACGATGCCACCGGCATTGCGGTCACGACGCAGGCAAATAACGAGGGGAACTATCAATTCGCCAATGTCAAAATCGGCACGTATCGCGTCAGTGCCGAGTTACAGGGTTTTTCCATTGCGGTCGCCGAAAATATTGTCGTGACAGTCAACGCGCGACAACGCGTGGATTTGGCAATGCAGCCCGGCGCGCTCACCGATACCGTCACCATTACTGACGCCGCACAATTGCTGGAAACTGAATCCAGCGGACGCGGTCAGGTCATCCAGCGCGAACAAATTGTGAACCTCCCGCTCAACGGGCGTTCGTATGCAAATCTCGCATTGCTCACACCGGGCGTGCGCGAATCCTCCACGAATGCCGCAAATGGCGGTGGACGCGAGGCTGCCTTCAATGTGAACGGCTTGCGCGCCACCTTCAATAACTTCCTGCTCGATGGCGTAGACAACAATGCCTACGGTACAAGCAATCAGGGTTTCTCGTCACAGGTCGTACAGGTTTCGCCTGATGCGGTCGCGGAATTCAAAGTGCAGACGAACACGTACAGCGCCGAATTTGGGCGCAGCGGCGGCGCGGTCATCAACGCCGCTTATCGCAGCGGCACGAATCAAATTCACGGCAGCCTGTGGGAATTTCATCGCAACGCCGTGCTCAATGCAGTCGGCTTTTTCAAACCTGTCAGCGGTGTTAAGCCCCCATTGATTCGCAATCAATTTGGCGTCACGCTCGGCGGGCCAATTATCAAAGATCGCACGTTTTTCTTCCTGGATTATGAAGGCTTTCGCCAGGTTGCCAAAGATGTAGTGTTCTCGACGCTGCCGACCTTGAATCAACGGCAAGGCATTCTTACTGGTGACGTGCGTGTGCCTTATTCGTTTGTAGACTCCACCGGGGCAACGATTGCTGCCGGGACAGTTTTCACTGCCGGAACGCGTGTACCAATGACTGCGCTGGCCAAGAAAGTGCTAAGCGAATTGCCCGCGCCGAACGTCAGCGGCAAGACGGAAACCAGCTTCGCCAGCAATTACAGCGAACTGGTCACGAATCGCAATTTCAACGACAAGTTCAATCTCAAACTGGATCACAATTTCAGCAGCAAGCTCAATGGCTTTGTGCGCATCAGTCATCGCAAGGTGAATGAATTCAATGGCCCGAACATTCCGGGGGCGTCAGGCAGCAATCAGAACGGTTTTATTAACGTGCTGAACCAGCAACTCGTCTTCGGCGCAACCTATGCGATGTCGAATGGCTCAGCGATTGATGCACGCTTAGGCGTCTCGAAGATCGAAGGCGGTAAGCGGCCACCGCTGTCAGGTGGGCCGAGTGTGAGAACGTTGTATGGCATTACAGGCTTGCCAGAAGACCCTACGATTACTGGCGGGCTGACAACGCAAACGATCACCGGCTTTTCGCAACTCGGACGGCAATCTACGAACCCGCAGTATCAGAATCCATTCTCAATTAATCCGCGCTTCAATTACACCCGCACGATGGGGCGGCATAGTTTGAAAGCGGGCTATGAATATTTGCGCGTTGATACGGACGTGCAAGACACGAACCCGCTGATGGGATTAGACACGTATTCAAGCCAATTCAGCCGCAACACCGCAACATCCGCAGCGAACACGACCTTTAATTTATCCGACTTCTTTTTCGGTGCGCGTTCGCAATATGAATTCGCCAACCTGCTGGTCGTTACAATGCAAAAACGTTTGCACTACACCTATGTGCAAGACGATTTCAAGGTCAATCAGAAACTCACGCTCAACCTCGGTGCGCGTTATGAATACGCTACGCCATTCACTGAAGCCCAGAATCGCCTGTCGAATTTTGATCCGGCGACCAAGACGATCATTCAGGCGAAAGCAGGTTCAATCGCGGATCGCGCGCTCGTGAATCCTGACCGCAACAATTGGGCACCGCGGGTCGGCTTCGCTTATAACGTGTTCGATAAGACGGTGCTACGTGGCGGCTACGGCATTGGCTATGTACATTTCAATCGTGTTGGCAGCGCCGATTTGCTGGCGACAAACTTTCCGCAAATTACGCGTGCAAATGTGACGCAAAACGCCGCGCTCGCGCTTTGCACGGGCACGGCGTATGCCGACAACTGCTTCCGCCCGACGCAATCGGGCTACCCGACCGGGCTGCCGAATAACGTCGTGCTGTTCACGCCCCGCGAAACGCGTACGGCGTATATTCAAAACTGGCAGTTGTCGGTGCAACGCGAATTGCCGGGCAATATGTTGTTGGATGTCGCCTACGTCGGCAATCACGCGCTGAAGCTGTTGTTGCTGGCGGATTACAATCAGGCGCGTCCGCTGACAACGGCAGAACTG